>DASXGD010000338.1:0-8827 GCA_036489245.1 Occallatibacter sp.
GCAGCCACACAGGGACCGTTCCAGCCGTCCATGGTCACTTTCGTCCAAATTTCGCTGCTAGTCTCTAGGCCACTCTTTCTGCCCCTTCGGAGCTTTATCGGCAGCAGTGGGGAAAACCCTGCACGTGTCCGTAATTGCAACAATGAAAATAGGATGACATTCCTCCAGTTACGATGTACCTAAACCTCCGTAACTTCGGGGAATGTTCTTATGAATGAGATTACCGCTTATTGGCGTTGGAGTGAAACGAAAAGGTGCACCAAAGGCAACCTTTTCTCTGCAACTAACGAGGGATAAAGCCCCGGAACGGAGCCAGAACCGGCTTTCCGCCGGCCCAAATTGCGCCTGCGGGCCGCGCGGGGAGGTCAAATCCGGCGCGCGGAGGCCCTAGACTGTAGAACATGGCAAGGCCAATCTTACTGGCGGTAGACGACGACGTAAATGTGCTGGAAGCGGTGGTCCAGGACCTGCGCAGACAGTATGGAGCAGATTACAGAGTGATGCGCGCCGCGAGCGGCCAGGCTGCCCTGGATACCCTGGCGCAGGTGAAAGCGCGCGAGGAGCCCGTGGGCCTGCTGCTCAGCGATCAAAGAATGCCGGGGATGCCGGGCGTCGAATTCCTGGAACGCTCGCGGGAACTCTATCCCGATGCAAGGCGTGTCCTGTTGACAGCCTACGCCGACACGGAGGCGGCGATTAAAGCCATCAACACGGCGCGTATTCATTACTACCTGAACAAGCCGTGGGATCCGCCGGAGGAAAAGCTATATCCGGTGCTGAACGATCTGCTCGATGACTGGAAGGCGGGGTACCGTCCGGCGTTTGAGGGGCTTCGAGTGATTGGGCATCGCTGGTCTCCGCGCGATCACACCGTGCGCAGTTTCCTGACGTGCAATCATGTGCCCTACCGCTGGTTCGATGTCACCAGCGAGGATGCCGTGAAACTGCTGGAGGAGCGAAAGCTGGGGACCGACAAACTGCCGGTGGTTCTGTTTCCCGACGGCACTTCATTGGTTGACCCCGAGGCTGAGAGTCTCGCCGCCAAGGTCGGATTGAGCATCCAGGCGACCCAGGAGTTTTATGACTTGATCGTGGTGGGAGCGGGGCCGGCGGGGTTGGCGGCGGCCGTTTACGGCGCCAGCGAGGGCCTGCGAACCCTGGTCGTAGAACCGGACGCGCCCGGCGGGCAAGCCGGCACCACCTCGAAAATTGAGAACTATCTCGGGTTTCCCGCCGGCATCACCGGGGCCGACATGGGCAGGCGCGCCCACATTCAGGCAACCCGCTTCGGAGCGGAGTTCATCACTCAGCGGGCCACGGGTCTGCGCGTCGATGGACCATACCGGTTCCTCCAGTTGGGAGACGGACGCGAGGTTTCGAGTCACGTGATTCTGCTGGCGCCCGGCGTGCAGTATCGCAAACTCGACGTTCCGGGCGGGGACCGGCTGACCGGACGAGGCATCTACTATGGCGCCGCCCTGGTGGAGGCGGCTGCGTGCAGGAATGAGGACGTATTCGTGGTAGGGGGCGCCAACTCCGCCGGCCAGGCAGCCCTGCATTTCTCAAAATTTGCCCATAGCGTGGTCATGCTGGTCCGGGGCGGGAATCTGGCGGCGACCATGTCGAAATACTTAATCGATGAGATCGGTCGCACATCCAATATTGTGGTAAAGCCCGGTTCCCAGGTGCTTGAGGCCTTCGGTGAGGAGCACCTGGAGCGCTTGCGGGTGTGCGATGCGGACGGCGAGTCGGAAGTGCCTGCGTCGTCGTTGTTTGTGTTCATCGGAGCGGCGCCGCGCACAGATTGGCTGCCGCCGGCGGTGCTGAGAGACGCCAAGGGCTTTCTGCTGGCCGGGTCTGATCTGCGCGTGGATGGAAAGCTGCCCGGAGAGTGGAAGGAAAACCGGGAGCCGTTTTTGCTGGAGTCAAGCGTTCCGGGGGTGTTCGTGGCTGGCGATGTGAGACACGGTTCAGTCAAACGGGTAGCTTCAGCGGTGGGGGAAGGATCGATCGCGGTACAGTTTGTCCACCAATACCTGGCGGGATTCTAAGCCGCTTGGTGAGGACCGAGATTTGTGCATGCGGTATTGGCGACGGACCGGGATTTGTTGCGTGATTCCAATAAGTAAACCATTTCGCTATAGTGCCAATGGGAGACCACAGAAGGTGATGGAGAGATGACTCCGGAGGCTGGAAAAAGACAAATGCGCGAGAGTTCGAATCAAGTCGAGGTGGAAACTATCTCGCTGAGCGAAGTCGCCGGAGACCTGCATCAATCGCGGCTGTTTTCCGATACCCCGGTCGAAGAGCTGTTCGGCGTGGACCAGGTGGAACGTGTCAAAGCGAAGTCCGGGACCATCCTGGTTCAGCCGGGCGATGCGAGGCTGTCCTATTGGCTGGTAGTGTCGGGAAACGTTCACGCGGAGCGGACGGAACCGGACGGATCGGTCACGACAGTGGGGACCGCGCACGCGGGCGAGGGATTCGGCGAAGTTCCACTGCTGATGGGCAAGACCAAGGCCGTCTTCATGATTCGCGCCATCGAAGACTCGGTCCTGCTGCGCTTCGCCGAGGAAGCATTCTGGACTCTGATGTCGTGCTGCCCGTCGGTGCGCAAGGCAGTGCTGGCGAACATGGGCCAGCGAATGCAGATGTACCAGGTAGAGGCCCTGCACCGGGAGAAACTGGTATCCCTGGGTACGCTGGCGGCCGGCCTGATGCACGAATTGCATAATCCTGGCTCGGCGGCCAAGCGCGCTGCCTCGCAATTGCGCGAGAACCTGATGCGGTTGCAGCAATTGAGCCTGCGGATCAGCGATCACCCCAAGACCGGCGAGCAACTGGAGTGCATGCGCGGTTTGCTGGAGCACACCATGCGCGGTTGCCACGCGCCGGCGATGAGCAGCATCCAGCAGGCGGATGCGGAAGAGGCCATGTCCGAGTGGCTGTCCGAAGCGGGCGTCGAAAACGCCTACCGGATCGGGCCGGCGCTGGTGGACATCGGATTCGACCCCCAGGAACTGGCCTGCGCGAGGGATTTCTTCGAGGCGCGTTCTTTCTCTGACGCGCTCAACTGGCTCGAAGCCCTGGTCTCGAGCGTATCGCAGGTATGCGCGATTGAAGAGAGCATCTCGCGCATTTCGGACCTGGTGTCGGCGGTAAAGAAATTCGCATACGACGAGAAGTCTCCATCCAGGGAACTGGACGTGCACGACAGCCTGCAAAGCACGTTGACGATCCTGGGCCATAAGCTGCGCATCAAGCAGATCGCAGTGGAGAAGCGCTTCAACGCTTCGCCTTCCACGATTGCTACGCGCGGCTCGGCACTGGGCCAAGTGTGGACCAATCTCATCGACAATGCAGCCGATGCCTCGCCGACCAATGCGCAGATTGAAATCTCGACGTGGACCGAACCGGATTGGCTGGTGGTGTGTATTGGCGACCATGGCGGGGGCATCCCGCCGGAGACGCTGCCGCGCATTTTCGATGCCTTCTTCACCACCAAGCCGTTGGGATCGGGGACGGGGCTGGGGCTGGAGATTGTGCATCGCATCGTGACCCAGAAATTCGGCGGCAAGATCGATGTGGAATCCAAGCCAGGCAACACCCGGTTCATCGTCAGACTGCCGCGGAAGAGTGCTCCCGAGGCACCCAATCCCGGCCGGCAGAATGGCAAGGGCTGACGAGCCCAAAGCCGTCGCCGCCGAGAGCCGCCGGGTTGTATACCACACGTTCTGCAGTCCTGGCGCTGTCCCAGGGCGAAATTGAAGGAAGCCGAAAGCCTGCGCTGAACAACGTCGCTTGCGATGCGCGGCAAGGCAAGCGGCGATGCCCGCCGAATCGAAAAACAACTCCGGATTCAATCAAGTTGAGTGGGCCTGCTGCCGATAAAGCCGACAGAGGCTTGCATGACCGATCGTGCCGTATTAGTCGAGGCTGCGCTGGACGCGTATTCGGAGGGACTGGCGCTCCTTGATATGGAGGCGCGCGTGGTGTTCTGGAACCGCGCGGCGGAGATCATGACGGGGTATTGCGGCGCCGACCTTCTGGGCCGGCGCATTCCCGACGGGCTGGAACCGCTTACCTTGTGCCACGATTATGAGATGGACCCGGAACCGCGTAACGGGCCGCGCCTGGGCCGCGGTTCGCTGGTTCACGCGCAACACAAACTTGGCCACGATGTGCCGGCCTTCGCGCGCCGCGTGATTCTGCGCGACGGATTGGGCGAGCGCATCGGAATGGCAACGGTGTTTCATCCCGGCGAGCAGTTGGCCGCGCTGCCACATGGGGAGACGAGCGACGGAGCCGAGGTTCGGCGAAGCCAGGTTGAGCTCGAGGATCGTCTGAACGTCGAATTCGATGCGTTCCTTCATGAAGGCGTTCCGTTGAGCGTGCTGTGGGTATCGGTTGACCAGGCGCGCGAATTGCGCAAGACCCACGGAGCCAGGGCCAGCGAAACGATGCTGGAGAACGTGGAGCGGGCGCTGGCCAACGGTCTGCACCCCGGCGAAGAAGTCGGGCGCTGGGGCGACGACGAATTCCTGGTGCTGTCGCACCAGACCTCGGGAGAATTTCTCGCCCACCATGGGCAGAGCCTGGCGGGGATGGCGCGCACAGCGGATTTCCGCTGGTGGGGCGACCGCATCTCGCTCACTGTGAGCATGGGCGGCGCGACGGCTGAGAAGGGAGAAACACTGCCGCAGCTGCTCGAGCGCGCACAGAGCGCCATGCAGGCAAGCGCAGCGGCGGGCGGAAATCACATCACGCTTGCCCCGGGGAGGCCGCCGTGTTCGCAATCATAGGCATTGTTATTGTATTCGCGGCTGTCATCGGCGGATTCCTTATGGAGAAGGGCCATATAGCCGTGTTGCTGCAACCGGCAGAGCTGCTGATCATCGCCGGTGCATCGGCGGGCACCCTTCTGGTAGCGAACCCAATTCATATTTTGAAAGGAATTCTGGCCGGATTGACCGGTGTGATGAGCGGCTCGAAACTCGGCAAGGAGCGTTATCTGAACACGCTCAAGATGATGTACCAGTTTCTGAACAAGGTTCGGAAAGAGGGGCTGCTGAGCGTGGAGATGGATGTGGAGAAGCCAGCAGAGAGCGCGATCTTCAAGAACTATCCCGACTTCCTGAGCGACCATCATGCGCGGGATTTTGTCTGCGACACGCTGCGCATGGCCATCACCGGAGGAGTGGAACCCTTCGACATGGACCAGATGATGGAGCTGGACATGGAGGTACATCATCACCAGGCGACGCAGCCGGTGAGCGCGCTGACCACAATGGCCGATGCACTGCCGGGATTGGGGATCGTTGCGGCGGTGCTGGGCGTGGTGATCACGATGGGGGCGCTTGGCGGGCCACCGGAAGAGATCGGGCACAAGGTGGCGGCCGCCCTGGTGGGGACGTTTCTTGGAATCCTGCTGTGCTACGGGGTGGCGGGGCCGCTGAGTTCCAACATGGCCAAGGCGGCCGACGAGCACAACGGATACCTGCATGTGCTGCGGGTACTGCTGCTCTCATTTCTGAAGGGATCAGCACCGATCATTGCGATCGAAATGGGAAGGCGGGCCATTCCCGCACACGTGCGCCCCAGTTTCGATGAGATGGAGAAGCGCTGCAAGAACCAGCCGGCGAGCGCAGAGACAGCGGCGGCGGCGTAAGCGCATCGAAGGAGCACGCATGGTGTCACCGGGCAAGGCGCAGCCAATCATCGTCATCAAGAAAAAGGGTGGCCACGGAGGTCAACATGGAGGCGCCTGGAAGGTGGCATACGCCGATTTCGTGACCGCCATGATGTCTCTTTTCATAGTGCTGTGGCTGATGAATTCGAGCGAGAAGATCAAAAAGGCGGTGGCAGGGTACTTTAATGATCCCAAGGGGACTTCAACTTTGATGGGCACCACAGTGAGCGGTACGGGGGAGAGCATCACGCCCGCCAGCGCGTCAGCTATGCAGCAGTTGAAGGAGAGGATTGAACAGGGAATCAAGGCAAAGAAGGACCTGGAGGGGTTATCGAAGCAGATCGAGCTTACGATCACACCGGAGGGATTGCGGATCGAGCTTCTGGAAGACAAGAATGGAACATTCTACGAGATCGGCCGAGCCCGCTTGAGTTCAAGCGGGCAGGAGTTGCTGGCGCTGCTGGCAGGAGAGTTGAAGACGCTGCCAAATGCACTGTTGATCGAAGGCCACACGGATGCCGCGCAGTATTCGAACGATTTTAATTATAGCAACTGGGAGTTGTCGGCGGATCGCGCCAACGCTGCGCGACGATTGCTGCAGGCGGACGGCGTACGCAGCAACCAGGTGACGCAGGTGCGTGGATATGCCGACCAGTTACTACGCGTGAAGAGCAATCCTTATGACCCTTCCAATCGCAGGATTTCGATCCTGGTGAAGAATGACGGCGCGGCGATTCCGGCGGTGAGCCATGCTGAGAGGATGAATCAAACGGGGCCTCCAGCCAACGCGGGAGCCGTAAACCCGAAACCTGCCGATGCCGGTCTGACCGAAGCCGGAGCGGCCAGGAAGACAACACAGGAAGGTTCCCAAGCGGCGCTCACGGCCGCAGTGCAGCCCAAAGCGCCTGAGTTAGCCCGAGCGCATAAACCTGGCTTGATGGCGCGAATTGAAGCCTTGATGCCCGGGAAGAGAAAGTAGCCAATTCCGGTGAACGGCGTTCGCGCAAGGAGCAAATCATTGCGCGAGTCGAAACTATTTCCCCCGCCGGCGTGGAAAAAGTAAATCAAAAAAAATTACAAAAACGATAAATCATTACAACAATTTGACGCATGGAAGACAACGTACCGCCTCGAACGGCGTATCGTTACATCGCGCTGAGTTTCCGCCGCGCGTCGAGAGAAAATTCTATGAGGACGTCTCGTGTTTTTGCGTTGGTGTGCCTGGCTGCGGTGTTTCCTGGCTACTGCCTAATCGGGCAAGCTCAAACCTGGACCTACACGGGCAGTATGGCGAGCAGGCGAGCCGACCATACCGTTACCCTGCTCAATAACGGAGAGGTTCTGGTTGCCGGGGGACAGTTCAAGGGACACCCTGGCCTCAATACCGCTGAACTGTATAACCCCACTTCGGGGACATTCTCCTCAACCGGAAACCTGATTACTGGCCGCCAGCTGCACTCGGCGACTTTGCTGAGTAATGGAGAGGTTCTGATCGCAGGCGGCGAGTTCGTCGAGTCTTTGCCCACAGGCAGCCAGACTGTGTGTCTTTCAAGCGCAGAGCTATACAACCCATCGACCGGAACATTCACCCCCACGGGCGGCATGCTGACGCCGCGCTGCACCAATTTCACGACCACGCTGCTGGACGACGGCAGGGTGCTGATTGTGGGCGGCTACAACGCCAACGGTATCGTCGCAGGCGCAGAAGTGTACAACCCCTCGACAGGCACCTTCAGCGTCACGGGGAACCCTCAAATGGCGCGCAGCGCGCATATGGCGGCTTTACTCGAGAACGGCGAGGTCCTGATCGCGGGTGGAGGAAACGCGACCAGTTATTTCACCAGGGCGGAGTTGTACAACCCGGCCACCGGAAAGTTCGCGCTTACGGGAAGCATGAAGACGGCGCGCGTCCTTTTCACGGGAACAGTGCTGCCGGACGGAAATGTCCTTGCCGTCGGGGGGGAGAACGCCCAGACGCTGCGGATCGCAACCGCAGAATTGTATAACCCCTCGACCGGGAAATGGACCTCCACCGGGAGCTTGCACGTGGGACGTTTTGCCCAGACTGCGACCCTGCTGCACGACGGCCAGGTGCTGATTGCCGCCGGCAACCTCTCGCCCACGGCAGAACTCTATGACCCAGCCAGCGGAACATTCAGCGTTACCGCGAGCCTGCCCACGTCGACCCAGAACACAGGAGCGGCTTTGCTGAGCGATGGTGCGGTGCTCGTTCCGGGGGGGTATAACAACGGCGGCCAGGAGGGCCTTGCCTGGCTCAATACAGCCGTGTTGTACCACTGAGTGGGCGGGTACCGTTCAGCAACAGCGATAAGGAGCGGCGGGCTGGGGGCTGATTCGACCTCCGTCGATCGCGGGTGATTCCGCAGAGGGGGGAGGCGTGCCGCGCAGTGTCTGAATGCACCGGGCTGTGGTTGAGACGATGATGATCCCGGAGCCGAAGACGAACAGCGACATCAGCATGATCTCGACCCAGCCCTGGGCTTCGGTCCCGGCGTGATGGGCCATGGGCCAAAAGACGTTGATGGTCGAGAGCACCGCGGCGGAAATGGTTGTGACCAGCACAAATGCGGCGGGCACGGCGGTGAACCACGCATATGCGGCGCGGCCATGATTCACGAGCCATGTGGTCATGGTGGTGAGGGCGATGGCGGCCATGAGTTGGTTGGCAGTGCCGAAGAGCGGCCATATGGTGGAGATGGTGCCGCCCCAGACGAGATATCCCCAACAGAGCACGATGAAGACGCTGGCGGCCAGATTTGAGGGCAGCGAGCGGGCGCTCCCGAGGGGCTTGTGCACCTTGCCCATGAGTTCCTGCAGAACATAGCGGGCGACGCGCGTGCCGGCGTCAATGGTGGTGAGGATGAAGAGGGCTTCGAAGAGAATGGCGAAATGAAACCAGTAGCTGGTAAGGCCGGCCATGCCGGGGATACCGCTGAAGATCTGGGCCATGCCGACGGCCAGTGAAACGGCGCCGCCGGTACGGCCCGCGAGCGGTTCGCCAACGAGTCGTGAGTACTCGGCGAGATGGACCGGCGCAAGGCCCAGCTTGGCGAAGGCGGCGGGCGGAACGTTGATGGCGAAGTAGTCGCCCATGTTGAGAGAGCAGGCGGCGATCAG
>DASXGD010000364.1:0-11935 GCA_036489245.1 Occallatibacter sp.
ATGGTGCTTTACCGCTTCCTGTTCGCATGCCTTGGCATGTTGCCGGTCCTCGTGCTCAACCGGGTTCGCTTCACCCGCTCGGAACTAAAGCTGCTCTTGATTTCCGCCACCTTCGGCGTACCGGTGCAATTCCTGTTGCAGTTTCACGGATTGGCCCGAACCACGGTGAGCCATGCCGCGTTGATGGTGGGCTGTATGCCCGTTCTGCTGGCGGCGGCAGCGGCTCTATTTGCCGGGGAACGGCTGGATCGCGTGGGATGGTTTGCGCTGCTCGCTTCCACCGGGGGCGCGGCGCTGATCGTTCTGGGAGGTAGTCGCGGGCCGGCCACCCATGGCCAGCCGACCCTGATCGGCGATCTGATGGTGGTGGCTTCTCTCTGCACCGCGCTGACCTGGGTCCTGGTCAGCAAGAAACTGATGCTCACGCACAGCCCGCCGGTGGTCACCGCCTATACGATCCTTTCGGGTACGGTGATGCTGGCGGTGTGGATTCTTGGCCCGTGGATCGCCAGGCCCTGGCTGCCCAACCACAGCCAGCCTCCACCCTTCGCCCACGTCAGTGCGACTGCCTGGACGGCCCTCGCCATCAGCGGCCTGGCCTGCACAGCAACGACAACCCTGTTGTGGAACTGGGGCATCCATCACGTGCCGGCGTCGCGCGCCGGCGTGTTCCTGAATATCGAGCCGGCGATGGGATCGTTTCTGGGGGTGAAACTTCTCGGCGAGCACCTGGGGCCGTATGCGTGGTTTGGCGGAGCGCTGATTCTCGGCGCGGCCATCACGCTTACAACTCGGGAACATGAGTCACAACCGCCCGTGATCCTCGAATAAAGAAGCCGCAACGCCGCGTCGAATCGACATAAGAGGTGTCTATAAGTCGCAGGAGAACGCAGCACCTCGATAGATGCGTGATCCTCGAATAGAAATTAAGCATCTTATTGAGGCAGGATGAAAGGGAACGCGACCATCGCCGCACGAAGCACGCGTTGCACGAGACCAAGAACCTGGCGACGCGACTTGTTCGAACTGGGCGGAATCTATGCACTCATCCTGATCGTCATATGGACGCCGCGTCCCTGGCAGGCAGTGCTGTGGGTCATCGTGGCACTGACGTTTTTTTACATTGCGTACCTCTCGTTTGAGGGTTTTACCTCCATGGGCCTGTGCACCGCCAACCTGGTGCGATCGCTCTGGGCAGTGGCCTTTGCGACGGTTCTCTCCCTTGCTGCCGTGATTCTGGCGGTGCGGCTCCACACGCTGCATGTGCCCGAGACACCGCTGCTGTTTGTCCGCCATTACGGACTGTATGTCATATGGGCCGCGATACAGCAGATCATCCTGCAGTGGTTCTTTCTCTCCCGCTCGCTGCGTTTGCTTTCCGACGCCTCTTCAGCGGCCGCTTTGACGGCGGGCCTTTTTGCAGTGGCGCACTTGCCCAACCCGATCCTGACCGTCATCACATTGTTCTTCGGCCTCGCCTCCTGTTATTTCTATCTTTACTATCGCAACCTGGTGCCGCTGGCCCTGGCGCACGCCATTCTCGGCATTTCCATCGGCATCACGATCCCCGGTTCCCTCGATCACAACATGCGCGTGGGCATAAGTTACCTGACTTACGTGGACAAGACGGTGCTGACCAAGACGGTTCTGTCAGCGAAGCCACAGCGACCAGACTGAATCGACTGTGGCGTGGGTGACCGCCGATGCGCCGACGCGGCGATCGCGGCGCCATGCGCGGCCGTAGAAGACGCCGGCAATGGCCGCCAGCAGCACGTAGCGCCAGTTGAAGTGCAGCGCGCGTTTGTTGAAGTGCGACAGGCCGAAGAGGACTGCCGTGGTGACCAGCGCCAGCCATCGACCCATGCGCCGCTCAAGCAGATTCTGCATCCACCCGCGAAAGAACAGTTCCTCGGGAACCGCGATCAGAAAAAACGTGAAAATCCACGCTCCGGCAAATTGCAGCGTGACCGGCCCGATCGCCCCGAAGGGATGAAGATGAACGAAGCCCAGTCCCAGGCCGAGAGCCAGCGCCAGGGGCAGATAGAACACCACTTCGCGCAAGCCGGTGGTGAGATCGCGGAAGCGCAGGCGAAGATCGAATCCCACACCCTCGAGGTCGCGCACCGCAGCGAACCCATAAAGGCCCGCATCGAGCAGCAGGACCTTGTTGAACACGGCAAGATGGGCAGGCCACGCCGGCTCGAACCAGCGCAGATCGACGGCCAGGCCGAGAATCGCCAGGATCAGGAACTCGGGCCAGCCTGGGCTGGTTCCGCGGGCGAGGATGAGCACCGCGGCGATGACCGGGGGCAGGATTGCATACAGTCCAAGCCAGCCCCAGGAAAAGGTTCCGCGGCTCAGCGTCACCAGCAGATAAGGCACGCAAAGCAAGCAGGGGCCCAGTACCCGCGCCCACACCGGGATTCGTTGCGCGCAACCGGCGGCACGGGCGGGAAAAAATCCCGCCGCCAGGTACGGCGCCAACGCCAGCACCGCGGCAATCGCAATCAATGGAGAGAACGGGTACACAGAATTATTCTGCTCCCTGCAGATGCCATACACTGGAATTCGAGATACGGATTTGACCTCGTTCGCACGATAGTTACAGGCTTCGGCATCTCCGATGTAATACTCTTTCGTGTTTTGGTCGATAAGCGCCAATGTGACTTAGAGCAAATGGAGGGCTTTCAAAAGGGAGTAACGTGCAACCAGAGTGGCTTGGGATTCCACCTACCCGGAGAGGAATGAACTGTTCGGGGCCAAGCACAGAAGGCTGCTCCGCTGCGTCAACCCATATGAAAGCCACTCTGAAAATTTGCCCGCGAGAAAGATGGGGCCTGTGACACTTCTCACCTGGAATCATGCGTGCTCGACCGGCGTAAAGGCGATGGACGATCAACACGGCGTGCTGCTGGATACGCTGAATGAACTGCGTCTCGCGCTGGCGCATGGGCGGGGCCGGGATGAAGTGAGTGAAGGCCTGAACCGGTTGATTGAACTCACGCGCCTGCACTTCTCAAACGAAGAGAAGCTGCTCGAGCAGCAGGGATATCCCGGGACGGCGGAACACCGCGGCGCCCATCAGCGGCTGCTGGTGCAGATCGAGGAAGCGGCCCACCGTGCCCAGCACTCAGACGACATGCATATGCATTCGCTGCTGCTGTTTCTGCGCGACTGGTACATGAACCATGTCGAAAATCTGGATCATCAATATGGCGCATGGCTGAATGAGCGGGGAATCGCCTAGCAAACTCCGGAAAAACAGATCCGCTGGAGCAAGCTTTGTAACAGGGCACGAGTTAAACGACTATTGAAAATGCATAAGTCGAGTGCGGGCATCAGCCGGCGCACCCTGATCGCCGCAGCGCGTCGTCGCGCCCCGGGATCCATCTAAGGCTGATAACTTGTGGCGTATTCCGTGTGCACGCTTGAGGCGTCGTAGCCGGAGTAGATCGCGATGCCATTTCCCGAAGATTCAACCGCGGCGGCTTCCGGCGAGATATAGTTGCCGGGCCCGGAGATACTGCGCGGAGCGCTCCAGGAACCTGTGCCGGTGGCCCGGGTGACAGCGCGGACCGCCGGGGTCCCGCTGCTCGACAACCAGATGACAAGCGCTGCGCCGCCGGGAGAAACAGCGAAGATGACCTGGCCGACTGACGTGTCGCCGCCCGACAGCACAACAGGCGACAACCACGTATTGCTACTGATGGAACTGTTGACCGCGAAGGCCTGCGACGAAGGGTATGCGATGGACTCGTAGACGAGCGTTACCTGCCCCGCGTCGTCGGTGGCGAGATCGGAGACGATGATGGAGCCTTGAGGATTGATGGCCGTTTTGAACGCGCTCCAGGCGCCGCCGGAGTTGCCCTGCGCGGAAGAGATGTAGGTGCCCGAACTGCTCAGCGCCACCAGGATTGCACCGCCTGCGGAATCGAGCGTCACTCGCGCGCCATGCGCAATCTTATCGGGCCCCAGCAGCGAGCCCGAGTCGACCCACGCGCCGGCTCCGGCGCTTTGCCGGGAGGCATGCAGAAGATAACTGCTCAAAGCGCAACCGTATTTGCTGCAGACTGCGTTGTAGGTTTCCCAGGTGACGACCACGTCGCCGGAATCTCCGATCCCCGCATGATCGGCGACCAGATGCGGCCCGCTGGCGATGACCTGTTGCGCGCTCCAGGATCCACCCGCGCGCCGCAGCACCGCCATCACCGAACCGCTGGTGCTCCTCGGACCGCCGCCAACGGTCCAGGCGAGAGCAGCATCGCCTCGCGAGTTCATGACAAAGATCGGATTGGACGCGCCGGGGATGAGAAGTTGAGGGGAGTTCCATGTGGAGCCCGGCCGATCGGCCGTCCACACGCCGCTTTGATCGTTCCACACCGCGGTGGCGAATCCTGCCGCGGTGATTCGAACCGCGGGAAAGACAGAGGTCGTCTGCAGGGCCGGGGAAACCTGTGTAACCGATCCCCAGTTGCCGCCGCTCGCTTTGGACCGCGACCAGAGCTGGTCCTGAGTGGTGCGCTCATCCCAGAGGGCGACCGAGTTACCGTCTCCATCGATGGCGGCCGCTGCCTCCCAGCCCTGACCGCCTGTACTCAGCACTACGGGTGAATTCCAGGCGCCGGTCTGCGCGGTTATCGGCGCTGCCAAGGCGACTATAACTGCAATACAAATCAATCGAGGTTTCACGCCTTTCCTGTTCATCTTCGGCCCTCCCCAAGCACAACAGTCGTCACGCGCGCCCATTGTTTGATCGCACCGCCGATTCCATCCTCAAGTCTGGGTAAGGTGAGTGTGGGGCTGGATCCGGCTGACACCCATTGCCGAGCGGCCAAACCACTAAGACACGACTGCGGCCCGCGTCGTTGAGCATAGACAGCATGGCTTTCGGGGATGTCACCAGGGTGTAATCCCCACGTCACTTCTTTGCCAGCTATCGTCTGCCTTCGAATAGCAAGACAGAGCTTTATTGCTCATGCATTTGCTGAGAATTACCCAGCAAAGTGGCAGAATGAATTCCGAGAGCGCAACTGCGCCAAAGCCGGGATAAACAGAAATAGAGCATCCTGAGAGGCAAAAAGGAGGACCGTAAACACACCCCAAAACCGCCAAAAAGATAGGTTTTGAACCGCTTTTTCGAGCAGGACGTCGTCTGTAATTGCTTTATTTTTATTTAACTTACCATCCACGAGAAGCCGAAAATGCACCCCCCCACCCCCGGTGGCTGTGAAACTGTGGAGGATTCCCGCTTTCGCCGTCGAAATTGTCGGCAAAAAGAGACGGGCGACCATACTCAATGCGGCGCTAACGCACCGGAGGATTCAGCCTTCAAATGAAAGCTGCCTCGCCAGCAGCTTCGACTCCGGCTTGGGTTCCGAAGCCAGATCGTAGATGAGTCGCTCGAGCACCAGGCGCTTGTCGGGCGGCGAGGAGCGCAATTCCAGATCGGCCCGCGCAATCAGGCGCAGGGCGCGGGTCAGTTCGCGGCGGCTCTTATAGCGGCGCGCCTGCTGGATGAGATCGTCGGCGGCGAAGGGCGGGATCCGGAACCCCTGCCACAGCGCCTGCCAGATCGCCCGTTGATCGCGCACATTCTTTTCAAGGATGACGAGCATCTGCCGGAAGGTGCGGGCCAGCATGTAGAGGTGTCCGATGGCTGAGTCCTCCGCGCCGTCGGAGCTGTTGAGCAGCCCGTGCAACAGGGCCAGGGCGCGGGCGCGATTGCGGGCGCTGATGGCATCGGTCAGTTCGTAAAGCGACCGCTGCTTGGCGCCCAGTACCATGGTTTCCACATCGCCCAGCGTGATGCGTCCCCGGCCGAACGTATACAACAGCAGCTTTTCCAATTCGGACTTGATGCAGAGCATGTCGGCGCCCAGCGCGTCGACCAGTTCCCTTGCCGCATCTGGATCGAAACGCGCATCTGCTTCCTGCGCGGTGGAGACGACCCAGCGCATGGCATCGTCTTCGTTTACGCGGGCCAGCTCTACCATGCCGCAATGCTCGCCGAGCGTCTCGTTGATGCGGTCAAAGCGGTTCTTGTCGTCCATCTCCATGCGGCGGATGTCGGAAGGGATGCGCAGGAAATCGGCGATGAACACCAGCAGAGCCTGCGGGTTGGGGGAGCTGAAATACCGGTTCAGCGCGGCGAACTCATCCTTCTTCGCGCCCCGGGTATAGAGTTGCCGGACGTTGCGCACAAAGACGACCTGGAAGGGCGCCATGAGGGAAGGAGTCTGCGCGCGGTCCAGCACTTCGAAGATCGATGAACCGGCCAGGTCAAGGTCGGAAAGACAGAAGTCTCGCAGGTCCGGAGGAGCAAACGCCTTCAAAAGCGCGGCGCGGCAGCGATCCTGCAAAAAGAGCTCGTCCCCGGCCAGCACATAGCCCGGCTTGAGACGGCCCTTTCCGGCAGCCGCGGCCTCGATCTCCGCGACAAAACGGGCTACCGCGGTGAACCCCGCACCCCAGCGTCCGGCGCTCACCGAACGAGCTCGCGCGATGTCGATGTGGGGAGCATGCGGGTCAAGAATAGCAGTGGACGGTCAACGATGAACAGTGATCAGAAATGGACACGCCACCGCAAAGGGCGTCGCTACAGCCCTTCCAGAACGTCGGCCACGAGGGCCCGTGCAAATTCGCGAGACAGACGTTCCTCGGCCCCCGGACTCTCATCGAAAAAAGTGGGAAGGTTGGTCGTGGCTTGGTACTGGTGGCGGAAAGTGTAGTTCTTATTTTCATAAAGAATTTTGCCGTCGCGACCTGTCAATGTGACCGAAACCACCAGCGTGATCAGGTAACTGGAGGACTGCTCCGTGGTGGTGTTGTAGGTGAGGGGCGACACGGTCTGGGTCAGGATGGTCCCATGGAGCACCGCATCCGCATCAGCGCCCGAGTCGGGCTTGACCCGCATGCGTGTTCGTGCAGCAAACTCGCGGATGACCGCGTTGGTCATCGACACCTCGGTGTGATAGGCCTCCGTGCGGGTAGCAAACACCGGAACTGAAAGGGTGCGTACGTCGGGCGGCAGGTGGGTCGCGGCTCCCAGGGTGTGATACCCGCAGCCGGCGAATCCCGGCACGATCGCCAGCAGCGACACGATTGCGATCTTGCGCATGCATTCATCTTAGTCGGGAGATGGTGAGGCATCTCGGCTTTTAGCTTTAGCTTGGCCGTTGTCGGGATCGCGGCTTCGTGCCTGAGCGACTCTGGCTTCACAACGCCTTGCGGAAATGGATGCAGCGGTCCACGATTTCGAAGCCCAGCGCGGTATGCGCCCGCTCCGAACCGACATTGTCGATCAGCGCGTCCGATGCCATCTCACGACAGCCCTGGGCGCGCGCCCATTCCTCGGCCGCGCGCATCAGTTCCCCGCCAACCCCCTTGCCGCGATGCTCTTCGCCAACAAACCATCCCTCGACAAATCCGACTGGCTGCCGGGTATCGCAGCCATCGGCGTGCGAACGCAGGCCTGCTTCGAGAAATCCGGTTAACCCTCCGCGCTCGCCTTCGGAAACCAGGGTCACCAATGGAAATTCGGGTTGCCCTGGACTCGACTGGCCCGCTTCCAGCTCCGCGAGGTGTTCCTGTTCGGACGCATCAGGCCAGAGCAGGGCACGCATTGCCGCAAGTTGAGGCCAATCTCCGGGTTCGGCTTGCCTGATCCGGGTCAAAGCGCCTCCTACACCCACGCCGTGGCGAGCATGGCCAGACCCGCCGGGGAGAGCCTGAGCCGGTCGGCGCGCTCGCAGAAGTAAAGTTCGTTGAGCCGGTCTGAATCTGCTTGCTCGATGTGCCGGAACCCCTGGCCGCGAAGTTCCGATTCGATCTGGCCCGGCGTGAAGAAGAGCCGGAATGGCTCCCCGGCGGCGGCCACGCGCTGAGCCAGGTGATCGAACACGAGGCGGCGCTTGGGTGAGAGTGTCTCGGGTGGAAATGCGTAGTCGAAACAGATGCCGGTGCCGGCCGGCAGTCGCACGACGTCGCTCAGAGTGGCGCGAAATGCTTCCGGCGTAAGGTACGGCACAACGCCGAGCCAACCGAAGAATGCGGGCTGCCGGTTGTCGAAGCCTGCCTCGTCCAGACCCGCCGCGAGCGCTTTGTGTTCGAAATCGAGTGGCACAAATATCAGGGACCGGGGATGCTCGATGCCGGCCTTGCGCAGAAGTTCGCGCTTCCATTCCTGGGTGGCGGGGAAATCTACCTCGAAGACCCGGAGAGACGAAAACGGATTGCGATAAGCGAAAGTGTCGAGCCCCGCTCCCAGCACGACGTACTGCCCCACCCCGTTGGCGACGGCGTCGGCCAGCCGGTCTTCTGCGTAGCGGCTGCGGGCGGCCATGAACGCGCGAAAATCTCGCGCCACTTTTTCCATGGCGCGATCGAGATCGCGCGCAAATTCATTACCAATAAGACGGACCGCAATGGGATCGTCCAGTATGGCGGGCGGGTCGGCCAATTGGTGCGCGGCACGGCGAATGGCCACTCGAAGGGCCGTTTTGCTGGCGCGGCCTGTCTCCATGGAGTCAAGTCTACCCTCCGGCGCTGCAGCAGCTCAGGCGGCTAGGATAACGACATGACCTGGATTGGATGGGCTCTGCTCTCGGCTCTGTTTGCCGCCGCCACCGCGCTTTTGGCCAAGGTGGGGGTGGCACACATCGACTCGAACCTGGCCACGGCGGTCCGCACCTCCGTGGTGGTGGTGTTTGCATGGGGCATTGCGCTGGCGCTCGGCAAACACGAAGAGTTGCGCGAGCTCGACCGCCGGACCACGCTGTTCCTGGTTCTTTCCGGACTGGCCACCGGGCTTTCGTGGCTGTGCTATTTCCGGGCGCTCCAGCTGGGGCCGGCGTCGCGAGTGGCGCCGCTCGATAAACTCAGCGTGCCCATGGTCATGATCTTCGCCTGGCTGCTGCTGGGGGAGAAGCTGAACGTTGCTGCCATGGCGGGAGGCCTGCTGATCACCGCCGGGGCGGTGGTGATGGTGCTGGCATAAATCTTAGGCACCCGGCCAGGGCTTTATGCTTTGAACCAGGGCCAATTCCAGCCAATCGTGACCACCCCAGCTCAGTTCGATCCGGAAAGGAAAGGGAGCAAAATGCCGGCTGTGCCGATCCGCTGCATTGTGCTTACCGGCTTTATGGGATCGGGCAAAACCACGGTCGGGCCGCTGGTGGCCGCCCGGCTCGGCTGGCGCTTTATCGACGCCGATGATGTGATCGTCGCTGAGACCGGCATGGCGATCACCGAGTTCTTTGCCCGTCAGGGCGAGGCGGCCTTCCGCGAACGGGAGCGGGCAACGATCGCACGGCTGGCCGGAGAGGACGGGCTTGTTCTCGCGCTCGGAGGAGGAGCCATTGAAGATCTGGTTACGCGCAACTTGTTGCTGACCTCCGACGGCCTTCTCCTTGTTCACCTCGAAGTGGAACTGGCAACTACGCTCGCGCGCTGCCGGGGCACCGAGAGCACGCGGCCGATCCTGGCCGACCAGCCTAACCTGGCGGCCCGATACGAGCGCCGGATGCCGCTCTATCGCAGCGCGCACGCGACGATCAGGGCGGATAAGCTGACTCCGGAAGAAGTGACCGAAGCGATTGTGCATGCAGCTGCCCCTGCGTCCGCCTAACGGTCAGCGTGGGATGTTGGGCCATCTTTGGTTGTTATGATCGAATCAGGCCCCGGCGCACGAGGTCCGGGCACTCCCCACCGAGGAACTCTTCCGCCACCATGGCTCACGCTTCCCACGCCACAGTTCCGGCCGATTTAAACTCGCCTGGCGAGGGCGCTGCCCATGGAACATTTCCTGTGCCCCGGCCGGGGTCGACCGCCACGCTGATCCACGACTGCCGCGAACTGTTCAAGGTGCGTGTAACGGGAATGGTGGTGGTGACCGGGTGGGCCGGCTTCTACCTGGGATCAATGCAGTCGGGCATTTCGAGTTTGCAGCGGGGGCTGCTGGACACGCTGGTGGGCATCGGGCTGGTTTCGGCCGGCGCCAGCGCCCTGAACCAGGCCCTGGAACGGAAGACCGACGCGCTTATGATCCGCACCGCGAATCGCCCCATGGCGGCGGGGCGGATTTCCCTGGCAGCGGGCGTGCTCGCCGGTCTCGCCGCCCTGGCCCTGGGCGCGTGGTGGCTCCTGCTGCACACCAACCTGCTTACCGTGGCGCTGGCGCTGCTCACCGTGTTCACCTACGTCGCCATCTACACTCCGCTCAAGCGTGTCACCACCCTGGCCACCTTCATCGGCGCGTTTCCAGGGGCGATGGGCCCGATGCTCGGCTGGACGGCGGCCCGCGACCGCATCGAGTGGCCGGCGGTGGCGCTGTTTGCCATTCTGTTTGTCTGGCAGTTTCCGCATTTCATGGCCATCTCCTGGCTTTACCGCGAAGACTATGCGCGGGCCGGCATCCGCATGCTGCCGGTGGTGCAGCCGGACGGTTGGTCGACGGTGATCGAGGCGCTGTTCTATGCCGTGCTGATGATTCCGGTGAGCCTGGCTCCGTGGCTGCTGGGCATGACTGGAATGACTTACGCGGTGCTGGCCGGAGCGCTGGGGTTGTTTTACCTGGCATATACGATCCGATTTGCACGGATTCTGCGGGCGACGTCCGCGGATCTGAGCCGGTCGCTGGCGCGCGACCTGCTCAAGGTGAGTGTGATCTATCTGCCGTTGCTGATGAGCACGCTGATGCTCTGCGCCATCGCGAAGCATTAAGCCCAAGGCAGCGTCGTTCATCGATTCCGGCGTTCCCTCAGGGGCTAAAGCCCCTCAGAATTTGTGGCTCTGGTGTACGGGCTAAAGCCCGTACCTACCAAGGGCTGAAACCAGCACCTTTCAAACCTGCTATTGCAGGGAGCCCGCAAGCAATGACGACCGTTTCATCGTCTCAACATCGCAAGTCCGGCGCCGGTCCGGCGATCGCGGCGATCCTCGCCATCAGCGCAGGGGCCACGCTGTTTTTGTTCTGGCTCATTTACGTTCACCCGGCGTCTGACGCAGCCACGGCGCGTTTCGCGTTTCTGCCTGCGGTCAATGCGTTATTTAATGGCCTCAGCGCCACTGCGTTGCTCATCGGCTTCACGCTCATTCGCGCACGGCGCATCCAGGCCCATCGCGCCTCCATGCTGACTGCGTTTGCATTCTCGACGCTCTTCCTGGTGGGTTACATCGCGCACCACGCGCTGCACGGTGATGTCCGCTATCCCGCGCACGCAGCACTTCGATCGGTCTACCTGCCGTTATTGGCCAGCCACATTGTGCTCGCGGTCATCGCCTTGCCGATGGTACTGGTCACGTTTTTCTTTTCACTGACAGGCCGTTTTCCGCAGCATCGCAAGGTCGCCCGGTGGACCTTCCCGCTGTGGCTCTATGTCTCAGTTACAGGCGTGATCACCTACGTGATGCTTCGCCTGGCGATGAGTTAGGACGCCACCATGCCCGATCGCCTGGCAGGCCGAGCCCGGTCCGGTCGAGATACGACCCCAACCCACGATGATGGGACCCGCCAACTGCTGCAGTGGGGCGGGACAATGGTGGGCTCAGGGCTGCTGGCCGTCCTTCTGCTGCAGACGGCGCTGGGCGGATTTTCGCCCACAGGCGCCAGCACGAACGGCGGCTGGTTTGCCCTGATCGTGGCCCTGATGTGCCTCCCTTTTGGAGGATTGCTGCTCGCGCTCGGGGTGGCGAAGTGGCTGCGGAACCGATCCCTCGCGCGGCGCAAGTGAGTTCCGGAACGTAAAAGCGAAGAAAAAGCGAGCCTGGGAAAACGGTCCCAACGTGACAATCCGGGAGTCAGAAGTCGTGGTGCTCGTCCACGTAGCTGGCGATGGATTGAGCAAGACCCGGTTTGGGAGCATCCTGGGGCAAAGCCGGGTTGGCCTCCTCGGTTTTGGCGCGGAGCTTGGCGACAGCCTGCCAATTGTCCTTGTGG
>DASXGD010000390.1:0-1653 GCA_036489245.1 Occallatibacter sp.
TCCGGTGCCGAGGACGACTCCGGCAAGCGCCAGGCGCATGCCCTGCCACACCACCATCCGGCGGATGTGGCGCCGGTCGGCCCCCAGTGCCATGCGAATCCCGATCTCGCGCACGCGCTGCGTCACGCTGTAAGCCATCAGCCCATATATGCCGATGGCTGCGAGTGCGAGAGCCGAGAAGCCAAAGATCGACAGAAGGAGCATGTTGAAGTTCTGACGCGCGGTGGAGCGCATCATGATTTCGTCCATGGTGCGGATATGGGCGGTAGGGTATCCGCCGCTGGCGTTGCGCAGCTGCTCCGTCACGGCGGGGATGACCTGGTGCGGCTCAGTCCGCGTGTGGACAACCCAGATCAGCGGGCCGATGCGCGAATTGAGCGCCATGACGCCGTCCGCCATTTGGGCAAGAGGTATGATCATCACCTCGTTAACCGGCTCATCGAGAGCCCCGTCGTGCACATCGCCCACAATGCCGATGATGGTCCGGGCTGGCTCTTCGAATTCGGGACCCACTCCCTTTCCGATCAGCAATTGCTGGCCGACCGGATCTTCATCCTTTTTCCAGTTCTTTTTGGCAAAGGCCTCGCTGATCAGGACCACGGGTGGAGCACCGGCCACGTCGTTCACGCTGAAGTCGCGGCCGCGGACGATGGGAATGTGCAGCGCGGCGAAGTACCCAGGCGAGGTGGCCTTCCATTCGCCTCCGCCGTGATACGGGCCGTCTTTGAGCGGGCGGCCGACAACGATGAATGGGAGACCAAACCCGCCATCGAGAGGCAGCGTGTTGCTGACGGCGACCTCTTCGACGCCTGGAATCGCGCGGATACGGTCACGGCTCTCGTGGATAAGCTGCGCCACTCCAGCCGTCTTTTCGTACCGCGGGCCGTTGAGCGCCATCTCCATCGTGATGACGTTGTGGGCGTCGAACCCGGGCTGCACCCGATGCAATGCGATTAAGGTGCGGATCAGCAGAGCTGCGGCGACCAGCAGCACGAGCGCAAGGCCTACTTCGCCAACAATGAGCAGCGAGCGCGCCTTGCTCTGCCGCAAGCCAAAGCCGCTGCGGCTGCCGCCTTCGTTCATGGTGGCTGCCAGGTCCGGACGCGAAGCGCCAAAGGCCGGCATGAGGCCGAAAAGGATGCCGGTGACGATGGACACGGAGATGGTGAACAGGGCAACGCGCCAGTCGATTGTGACGCCGGCGCCGTCTTCCCCAATGCGGGGTATTCCTCCGGGGCTGATGGAGAGGAGCCAGCGAACCCCCGCAAACCCCAGGCCGAGGCCGAGCGCTCCACCCACGAGCGCCAGCAAAATGCTTTCCGTCAGAAGCTGCACAATCATGCGCGTGCGGCGTGCGCCCATTGCAGCGCGGATGGCGAACTCGCGTTTGCGGCCGGCGGCCCGAACCATTAGCAGGTTGGCCACGTTGGCACACGCAATCAAAAGCACGAAGCTGACCGCGCCAATCAGAACCAGCAGCGACTTGCGCATATCCCCGACGATGGCGTCCTTCAGGGGTTTCACGCTGAAGCCGCTCTTGGGATCGGCGTCGGGATAGAGCCGCTTAAACTCGCCATAGGCGAGCTTCATCTGCGCCTTGGCCTGCTCGAGCGAAACCCCGGGCTTCAACCGCCCCGCAGCCGTAAAGTAGTG
>DASXGD010000459.1:0-12551 GCA_036489245.1 Occallatibacter sp.
TCCGGCTCCGATCTGTGTTTCGCTATAATCCTCGCCAGACGGAATCGAGGTTCCTTCAGTGAAGCGTCTGGCCACGTTCGTATGCGCGTGTCTGCTGTTTTGCGTCTCGGCAATTGCCGAAGAACAGCCCTGTTCGACCGCTGGCGAAGACAATGCCTTCCTCGGCATCCGGACCATCCGCCTGTGGCCGGGTGACGCGCCGCAGGCGAAAGGGAAAGCCTGCGAAGACATTCCCACGCTGACCATCTTCGCGCCGCAGCGCGGTCACGAAAACGGTTCCGCCGTGGTGGTGCTGCCTGGCGGAGCCTACGCCCATCTCGCCGCCAACCTCGAAGGCCGCCAGGTCGCCGATTGGTTCACCGCCCGCGGCTTTCAGGCCTTTGTTCTTCAATACCGGCTCAGTTCCGACGGCTATCTGCTCCCGATTCCACTGCTCGATGCGCGCCGGGCAGTCCAAACCGTCCGGGGCCGGGCCGCCGATTACCACATCGATCCCAACCGCATCGTGATCATCGGTTTTTCGGCGGGCGGACACCTGGCGGCGCTGGCGTCAACGCAGTTCATTCCCGGCAAACCCGACGCCGACGATCCCATCGAACGCGTTTCCAGCCGTCCCGACTACACCGTGCTCGGCTACCCCTGGATCGGCGCCATCTCGGCGGACACGTCGCACCTCAGCTACTGCAAGCTTTTCAACGTTATGGATCGCTGCGAGGAACTACGGGTGGCATACTCTCCCGACCTGTTTGTCACCAGGGAAACGCCGCCCACATTCTGGTTCCACACCTTCAACGACGAAACGGTTCCCGTGGAGCAGGGCCTGCGCTACTACGAAGCGCTGGTCAAGGCCGGCGTTCCGTCCGAAGCGCACATCTTCGCCAATGGACGGCACGGGGTAGGCATGGGCAAAGCCGATGCCGCCCTCGACCAATGGCCCAATCTGCTGGAGATCTGGCTGCGCGCACAAGGTCTGCTGATCGTGAATCAAGCGCCAAAACCATAGTTTGTCCGGCCCTCGACGAATCATCACCCACGGCCCACCAACATCATTTCTGCACGAAGAACTCCGCCATGGTGGGGGCATTGGCCGCCGCGCCAGGCGGATTGGAGAGCCCAAGGGCCTCAATTACCGTTCGCAGCATGCTCTCGTGTTGAAATATGGTCGTCGAGGTCTGCTTGAAGTCGGCCTTCACATTGGGTCCCCAGAAAACCACCGCGACGTGCCCGCCGCCATGAGTTGTGTCGGTGTCGAGTGCTTCATCGAAGACCACAATGAGGATGCCGTCTCCGCCCGGCTGAAACGCCGGATCACCCGACAAAGGCCCGATCACGTTGGCCTGCAGCCAGTCGTCGGCTTGCAGCGGAGTGCCATTGTGCGCATCGTCGTTGACATCGGGAACCACGAAGGAGAATTCCGGCAAGGTGTGGCTGGCTTCATCCGCGGTGAACTGCGTGAAGGGCCAGAGCACCGCGTCGGCTGCCTGCTGGCTGCCTGCGACATCGGAAAGCATGGCGAATGGATTGTGCCGGATCACGTATAACCCTGTATTGCCCCCCAGGTATCCGTTGGTGATTCCTTCCGCATACACCTTGAATGGAACTTTCGCGGCCAGCATGCGCCTCGCGATGTTGTCCACGTTCCAGACGGTTGTTGAGGAGTCATTGTTTGTCAGAGTCTGCCCGGTTGTGAGCATGAAGTAGTTCCCGATGGACGGATGGGTGTCGGCATAGTAATGCGTGGCGAGCGCGCCCAGGCCGATGAGCGCATTCAGATGCGGCCAGTCGCTGGTATTGCCGACCACGGTGGAGTAGCCCTGGTTCTCCTCCATCACCATCACCACGTGTTTGCTTGCTGGTATTGCGGGGGGTGTGGTTTGTGTCTGCACTGTAATGGTGACCTCTCCCGAGATAGACGTATTTTGCACGCTGGTCGCGGTCACCATCGCGGCTCCGGCTGATGCCGGCGCGGTAAAAAGGCCGCTCGGACTGATGGTTCCCACGCTGGCTGACCATGTGACAGCGGTATTGAAGCTGCCTGTTCCCTGAACGGTTGCGCTGCATTGGGAGGTTTGGGCGGTCGCCACCATCGACGGGCTGCAGGTGACCGAGACGGAGGTAACCGACGAGCCCGGCGTCGTCTGCACGGTGATCGTTGCCTCTCCGGAAACAGCAGGGTTTTGCACGCTGGTCGCCGTCACGATGACCGGGCCGGCCGCAGCCGGCGCTGTAAAGAGGCCGGCTTGGCTGATGGTTCCCACGCTGGCTGACCAGGTGACCGATGGTCTGAAGCTGCCTGTTCCCTGAAGGGTCGCGCTGCATTGGGAGGTTTGACCGGTAGTCACTGTCGACGGGCTGCAGGTGACCGAGACCGAAGTAATAGACGAGACCGGCGCAGCCTGCACCGCGATGGCTGACTTTCCGGAGACTGCGGGATTTTGCGTGCTAGTCGCGGTAATGGTTGCGGTGGCGGCCGAAGTTGGTGCGATGAAGAGCCCGGTCGAGCTGATCGTGCCCACGCTTGCCGACCATGTGACCGACGAATTGAAGGTGCCCGTCCCCTGAACGGTTGAGTTGCATTGCGATGTCCCGCCGCCGGCAATGGTTGGCGGATCGCAAGTCACGGACACCGAGGAAACCGACGGGGATGGGGTGGGCTGCGGTTGTGTAGCCATCCCTTGTCCTCCACAGGCTGTGATCCAGGCCAGGATCGAGGAGGCCAGGATCCCGTCCAGGACGACGTGAACCGCCGGATTTCGGTTATTCATGAGCACGTTGCACGCGAGAGCGGAGAGAGCACGCGAGAGCGGTGAGAGAACGATCTCCATTGGGGTGCTGGGGCTCGTCGGCACCAAAACAGGATTGATTCTGCTTCCGCAAGACCTGTCTTGTCTCATTAAGAGGTGCCGCAGGCGGTAAGCGTTGCATGCCCCCAGCCGCTAAGACTGGTCCCAGAGAAAACTCGGCCGGAACGGCCGTGGCACCGGCAAGGGCCGGGGGAGACGAAGGAACACTGATGGTCTATGAATCAGGCGGCCGGGGGGGGGGGCCGAGTCCAGGAAAATGTTGAAAATTTTGCCCCAAAAAATTAGAGGCGGGCCAACCGGAATCGGGAGTGGAAGGATTTCCCGAAACCGGTCGCCCGCTGGACCCTGAACCGGGTCTAGGTGGTACTTTTTAGTGTAGGACAGTTTCACCGGAAAGCAAGCTATATTTTCGCTTGATTTCTCGGTTCGTGACCACTGTCACAGATGCCAGCCCCCAATTACCCAAGCGCATTGACTTGCCAGGTCCACCCTGATACAAAAAGAGGTTCTCTTTAAACCGACAGTGAAACTGACCACCTGATCGAACACCGGTTCTACGCATGGACGAAATCATTCAACAAGTCGGGGCACTTTTGCTCGGCGCCATCCCCACGGTCTTGCTCTTTATCGTGCTGGTGCTGTGCTACCAGTTTCTCGTACAGAAGCCGCTGAGCCGCACGCTGGACGAGCGGCGGGCACGCACCGAGGGCGCCCTTGAAGACGCGCACCGTGCGATCGCCCGGGCCGAAGCGCGGGCCGCCGAATACGCCAATAAACTTCGCCAGGCTCGTGCTGAAATCTTCAAGATCCGCGAACAGCGCATCAAGCAGTGGAACGCTGAGCGCGACGCTGCGCTCGACTCGGCCCGCAAGTCGGCCGGGCTCACGGTGAGCCAGGCCAAGTCTGAACTGGAGACCGAGGCCGGGAATGCCCGCCAGGCGATCCAGGCTTCTGCCGCAGATCTTGCCGGCCAGGTTGTCCGCGCCGTGCTGCCGATGACTGCCGGGGGTATGCGTTGAAAATCACCATGCGGCAATCACGTTGGTGGCTCAGGATCCATGGCCTGGCACTCATGATATTTATAGCCGCCGGATTGGCGATTCTGCCCATCGGCCTCGCGGCCCAGGAGTCGGATCATCCGGCTGCCGCTTCCGCTTCCTCCAACCAGGCCGCTCCTGGCCAGGCGAGTGGGTCGCCGGCCAAGCCGAAACCCGAAACGGCGGAAGAGGACGAGCAATCAGAGTACCTGCACTCGCCGCTTGTTGCCTCCATCGGCAGGGCGCTCCATCTGTCGGTTGAAACTACCGCAACAATCTTCTTATTTGTCAATTTCGCCGTCATCGCGCTGGCGATCGTCATCCCCATCGCCAAAATCCTGCCTAAAATCATGCGCAAGCGCAGCGCCACTCTGAGCCATAATCTCGAGACCGCCCGCAAGACGACCGCCGACGCCAATGCGCGTCTCGGCGCGGTTGAGGCGCAACTTTCACGCCTCGACGAAGAGATCGCCAAAATTCGTGCCCAGGTGGAGGAAGAGAGCCTGCTTGACGCGGCGCGCATCAAGGCCACTATCGAGGAAGAGCGCGCGCGCATCGTGGCCTCCGCGGAACAGGAAATCAGCGTAGCCTCCGCTCAGGCAAAGCGCGGCCTTCGCCACTTTGCCGCCGACCTGGCCATCGAGCAGGCCGTTCGGCAGCTGGTTTTGACGCCTGAAACCGACCGCGCCCTGATCGCCGAATTTGTCAGCGAAACCGCGCAGAACAGTGGTGGTGATGGCAAGCCAGCCGGCAAGACGGATGGCGGCAGCAGGGGAGGGAAGAACTAGATGGCCGCCTTCGTTTCCCGATACGCCCGCGCCTTCGCCGATGTGGTGGCATCGGCGAAATTGGATACCGCTGCGATTGACGGGCAGCTCAACGACTTTCTTGCCACTTGGGACGGCAGCGCCGAATTGCGCGATTTGTTCGCCAATCCGGCCGTTCCGGCCCCGCAGAAAGTGGCCATTCTCGACAAAATGAATTCCAGGCTCGGCCTGCAGCGCGAGTTGCGCAATTTACTTGCGGTGCTGATCAACAACGATCGCATTGCGCACATCCACGAAGTAGCAGATGCGTATCGCACGGAAATGCAGCAGCGCCAGGGAATACGCCAGGCGGAAATCGTGACCGCGCGCGAATTGAACGAAAATGAGCGCGGCTCGCTTTTGGCGGATGTTGGCAAACTGGCGGGCGCCGAGATCCGGGCCACGTTCAAACTCGATGAGAGCATCCTGGGCGGCGCGGTGGTGCGCATCGGGTCCACGGTGTACGACGGTTCGCTGCGCGGCCGTCTTGAGCGGCTGAGAGAAGCATTGGTGAGCGGCTAGCTTCCAGCTACCAGCTTCTAGCTTCTGTAGGATGGACGGGTAATAATTTGGCCAGAAGCTAGAGGCTAGAAGCTAGTAGCTAGCGATGACTGGTTATCGACAAAGATAGGAAGAGCAGAAATGGCTCAAATCAAGGCAGACGAGATTACACAGCTTCTTCGCGAACAGATCGCGAACTACGATTCGAAGGTGCAGGTCGACGAAGTCGGGACAATTACGTCTGTCGGCGACGGCATTGCCCGCCTGCACGGGCTGGATAAGGTGATGGCGGGGGAACTGCTCAGCTTTCCCCATGGTATTGCGGGACTGGCCCTGTCACTCGAAGAGGACTCTGTGGGTGCCGTTATCCTCGGCGACTACACCGAACTCAAGGAAGGCGAAGAGGTCAAGCGCTCGGGCAAGATTCTCTCCGTGCCCGTCGGCGAGGCGTTGATCGGACGGGTTGTAGATACACTCGGCATGCCCATTGATGACAAGGGCCCCATCGCCACCAGCGAGACTTTGCCTGTCGAACGCCTGGCTCCTGGAATCATCGACCGCCAACCGGTACGCGAGCCGATGGCCACCGGACTGAAAGCCATCGACTCCATGGTTCCCATTGGCCGCGGCCAGCGCGAACTCATCATCGGCGACCGCCAGACCGGCAAGACCGCCGTGCTGCTCGACACGATCATCAACAACGCCAAGAACGACCTGATCTGCATCTACTGCGCCATCGGCCAGAAGCGCTCTTCGATCGCGACCGTGGTGCAGACGCTCACCGAAGCCGGCGCCATGGGCCATACCATCATCGTGGCCGCCTCCGCTTCAGAGCCCGCCCCCATGCTGTATCTGGCGCCTTACGCCGCCTGCGCGATGGGTGAATACTTCCGAGACAATGGCAAACATGCGCTGGTCATGTACGACGATCTTTCCAAACACGCCATGGCCTATCGCGAGATTTCGTTGCTGCTCCGCCGCCCGCCAGGCCGCGAAGCCTATCCCGGCGACGTCTTTTATTTGCACTCCCGCCTGCTCGAGCGCGCCTCCAAGCTGAGCAAAGAACGCGGCGGCGGCTCTCTCACCGCCCTTCCGGTGATCGAGACACAGGCGGGCGACGTCTCCGCCTACATCCCGACCAACGTCATCTCCATTACTGACGGCCAGATCTTCCTCGAAACCGACTTGTTTAACTCCGGTGTGCGCCCGGCGATTAACGTCGGCCTGTCCGTTTCGCGCGTCGGCTTCTCCGCGGCCATCAAGGCCGTCAAGCAGGTTGGTTCGACTCTGAAGCTCGATCTCGCCCAGTACCGCGAACTGGCCGCCTTTTCGCAGTTCGGCTCCGACCTCGATCCACTTACCCAGAAGCAGCTCAATCGCGGCCAGCGGCTGACGGAACTCCTGAAGCAGCCGCAGTTCCATCCCCTCACGTGGCAGCAGCAGACGATGATTTTGTTCGCTGGCACCCAGGGCTATCTCGATGATTTGAAGGTCACCGACATTCGGGCCTTCGAAGACGGGCTCTATCCCTACATCGACAGTGCGCAGCAACAGCTGATGAACGACCTCACGCAGAAAAAGGCGCTCGACGACGATCTGCGCAAGCGGATGCACGACGCCCTCAAGGAATACAAGGCCAACTTCACCAGCCAGAAGCAGGAAGCCGTCACGGCGTGACGGCAGCTTTTAGCCTCTAGCTTCTAGCTGCGAGCTAAAAGCACTGAGACGGACATGAGCACTAACGAGCTGGAAGCTAGGAGCTAGTAGCTAGACAAATGGCAAACGTTCTCGATCTCCGTCGCCGCATCCGCAGCGTGAAAAACATGCTCCAGATCACCAAGGCCATGAAGATGGTCTCGGCGGCCAAGCTGCGTCGCGCCCAGGCGCGAGCCATTGCCGCGCGGCCGTATGCCCGGATGATCAGCAGCGTGCTGAACTCGCTGAAAGGCCGCATCGAGATTTACGACCCCGAAACCGGAAACCTGCGCCACCCTCTGTTTGCGACCCGGGAAGAAAAACGTGTGCTCCTGGTTGTCATCAGCGGCGACAAGGGATTCGCCGGGGCATTCAACTCCAACATCCTTAAGGCCGCCTTCCACTTCATCAGCTCAAACCAGGGCCGGGAGGTAGACATTGAGGCAATCGGGCGGAAGGGGCGAGACCAGATGCGGCGCCACTATGCCGCGGCGGTATATGCCGAACACACCGGCGAGGACGGCCACGCCCGCCAGGTCCGAGCCGAGCGCAAAGGCCCCGTCGAGCTCACCGGCGACCATCCCGACATGCTCAACAAGATCGAGACCGAGCCGGTGTTCGAGCTGGCGCATAGCATCATCTCCCGTTACATTCACGAGGAGATCGACGCCGCCTACGTCGTCTACAACGAGTTCAAATCCGTAATCCAGCAGCGCGTGGTGGTTGAGAAGCTTCTGCCGATCATCGAGATTGGAGCTCCGCAGATTGCCGGCGTTGCCGAGCCGACCCTGAAAGAGCGGGAGCGTGCCGGGGAAGCCGCCGTCAGTGCGGGCGTGCCGCTGGAACCGCCGGATACCCGGGAAGCCGATGAGGAAGCCAGGAAATTCGGAACCGCCAACGTCGACTATATCTACGAGCAGCCCCCCGAGGAGCTGTTCAACGGCTTGCTGCCCCAGTACATCGCGTCCATGCTCTATCACGCCATGGTCGAGTCGGTGGCGGCCGAACACGCTGCCCGCATGACCGCCATGGATGCGGCTTCAAACAATGCTTCAGACATGATCGACGCCTACACGCTGCAGATGAACCGCGTGCGCCAGGCCGCCATCACCAAGGAAATCATCGAAATCGTCAGCGGAGCTGCAGCGGTGTAAAAGCAGCTGTTAGCTATTAGCCTTTAGCTATTAGCTCATCCAGGCAACCGGAGCTGAAGGCTGAAGGCTCAGAGCCCAAGAGAAGGCACAAAAATGGCAGAAAACATTGGCAAAGTAATCCAGGTTTCCGGTCCCGCAGTGGACGTCCAATTTGAAGAAGCGACCATGCCGCCCATCTACCAGGCGCTGCGCGTTGTCAGCGACGGCTTCGTCGTCCCCGCCCCCATCGACATCATCCTCGAGGTGCAGCAGCACCTGGGCGAAGGCCGCGTGCGCACCGTGGCGATGCAGGCTACCGACGGCATGGTTCGGGGTATGAAGGCCATTGACCAGGGTGGCCCCATCCGAGTGCCCGTGGGCAAAGAGACGCTGGGCCGGGTCATCGACGTCATCGGCCAGCCGGTCGACGAACTCGGCCCCATTGGCGAGAAGATGCGCAACCCGATCCATCGCCCCGCGCCACTCTTTGACGAGCAGTCCACCCAGGAGGAGATGTTCGAGACCGGCATTAAGGTCATCGACCTGATCCAGCCCTTTTTGAAGGGTGGCAAGATCGGCCTGTTCGGCGGCGCTGGTGTGGGCAAGACCGTGGTCATCATGGAGCTCATCAACAACGTGGCCAAGAACCACGGCGGCTTCTCCGTCTTTGCCGGGGTGGGCGAGCGCACCCGCGAGGGCAACGACCTCTGGATCGAAATGACCGAGTCGGGCGTGATCAAGCCTGGTCATTGGGAGGATTCGAAGTGCGCCCTGGTCTACGGCCAGATGACCGAGCCGCCAGGCGCCCGCCTGCGCGTTGCGCTTACCGGCCTCACCGTCGCCGAGTATTTCCGCGACGTCGAAGGCGCTGATACGCTGCTGTTCATCGACAACATCTTCCGCTTCACGCAGGCCGGTTCCGAAGTATCCACACTGTTGGGCCGCATGCCGTCCGCGGTGGGCTACCAGCCCAACCTTGCCACGGAGATGGGTGAACTGCAGGAGAGGATCACCTCCACCAGCAAGGGTTCGGTCACATCCGTTCAGGCTGTTTATGTGCCCGCCGACGACCTCACCGATCCCGCCCCTGCCACCACGTTCGCTCACCTCGACGCCACCACCGTGTTGAGCCGGCCGCTTTCCGAACTCGGCATCTATCCAGCCGTCGATCCGCTGGCCTCCACCTCACGCATTCTGACGGCGCGCGTGGTCGGCCAGGATCATTACGACGTGGCCCAGGGCGTGAAACGCATCCTGCAGCGCTACAAGGACCTCCAGGACATCATCGCCATCCTGGGCATCGACGAGCTCTCCGACGACGACAAGCTGACCGTCGCCCGGGCGCGCAAAGTGCAGAAGTTCCTCTCCCAGCCATTCCACGTCGCCGAACAGTTCACCGGAATGCAGGGCCGCTACGTGAAGATTGCCGATACGGTGCGCAGCTTCAAGGAAATCATCGAAGGTAAATACGACGACGTCCCCGAGCAGGCGTTCTATATGAAGGGCGCCATCGAAGAAGTGCTCGAAGCGGCCGAGAAACTGAAGACGACGGCGTAAAGACAGCCGCTAGCTCTTGGCCCCTGGCTACTAGCTCGTTTGCCGGTTCGTTCGACAGACGGGTTTTAGCTAGAACCTAGGAGCTAGAAGCTAGGAGCTAAGTTTCAATGGCTGACGAATCCAATTCGCTGCGCGTCCGGCTGGTCACCCCCGAGCGCATCTTGTTTGAACGAACGGCAGATGCCGTCGAGCTGCCCGCGAAGAATGGCTATATGGAAGTACTCTACGGGCACGCTCCGCTGCTTGCCGAACTGGGTGCGGGCGACGTGCGCCTCCACGGTGGCGGCGGCTCCGGAGACGAAGAAATCTACAACGTGAGCTGGGGATTCGTCGAGGTCCTGCCCGATCGCGTCACCATCCTCGCCAACGACGCGCTGAAGCCCGCAGAAATCAATGTGAACCGGGCCAACGAGCAACTCGAGCGCGGCCACAAGATGTGGGATGAAGCCGGCGAAAGCGAGGAAGCTTACAACGAGGCCCTCCACGTCATCGCGGAAGCCGAAGCCAAGCTGGCCACGGCGGCGGAGAAGCACTGAAGTAGACATATCCGAACTCAGGACACCAGGGCCCTGCATAGGTTGCAGGGCCCTTCGTGCAGCCAAGGTCCGTGAAGCACCGGATCCGGCGACCTACGGCTCCTTCGGTTCCACCGGCGTCGTCTCTCCGACAATCCTCGATGTCACATGCGTCTTTTCAAACTCGCGGTTCTGCGCATCGAGAATGATTTCGCGATTGAAGAAAAACAGTACATGGATCTTGAATTCCGTCGAGAACGTCACCGGGAACCACACACCATCGGGCTGCGGCGAATAGGTTACCGAGAAGCCCAACCCAGGCAGGTTGGTTCCCAGCAGCGTGCGCACCGCGAACGGAATCTTGCGCGCCATTCCCGTGGTGATCAGCACCGGTTCATAGGCCGTGGTGTCGATGTAGGCATCGCCGCTCCAGCCAAAATCATCTTTCTTCTTCGGCCGGAAGGCGATATGAAACACGTCGCGGCCGTTCAGGGGTTCACGAGCCACCATGCGGAAAGCGTAATCGGCCTGGTCTTTCGACGTCAGCGGAAACAGGTGCGCGTCGATGCCGTCCTTTGACTTGTCGTGAATGAGGTTCCAGCGCATGTTCTCCACGATGTCGCGGTCGATGGTCTCGTCGCTGTTCGGATCGAAGACGGGGTCCTTTTCTTTCTCTTTCTTCTCGGGCTTTTCTTTGTTGGCTTTCTTGTCTTTGTCCTTATCAGCTTCCTTGGGCTTGTCCTCGTCACGGGGCAACAGCTTCTCATACGTGAGGTACTTGTGCTCTTTCAGATACCGGCCATCGACCTTGAGTAGTTGCTCCTGCGATCCGTCGCTCGATGGCGTAATGCGGTAATCGGTGATTTCCTCGCACATCACGTGGCCGCCCCCGCGAGAGACCATCTTGGAGTGCTGAACATACACATAATGGGCGCGTTCCGCCTCGGCCCGGTCCTGGTTGGTTGCCACCTTGGCCATCACGGCTTCCGCCGCCGGCAACGGATCGGAAGTCGCGGCCTGTGCGGCGACCCCGGGCGGGCACGAGCAAAACACCAACAGGCACGAGCCAACCAGGGTTGTGCCGGCGATAGTGAGTCGAAGGCAAATCATCTTGACGTACTAACGGGAGGAATGAGTACCTGGTTCCAGCTTCAGTCGGGTTGACACCGCCTGAACCTCTCAGTTGCGCTCGGAATGGGATGAATGTGACAAATGGAGGACCGCCCCACCCCGCCGGGCGCCTCCGCGAACCGGTGTTCCCTCTGGGCAATTCCGCCCCACAGCGCCTACAATGCCACTTGAAATGGCAAATGCAACCGAAAAACTATTCGAAGTAGCGTGTCCGGATTGTGGGGCGATGATAAAAATCGACGCATCCACGGGGCTTGTCGTGAGCCACACTCCGGCCCCGCGCAAACGTATGTTCGAAGACCTGGAGACAGCCGCCAAGGCGATGCGCGATCAGGACGAGCGAAAGGAGTCCATTTTCCGGCAGAGCGTCGATGCGGAGCGCAACAAGGCAGACCTGCTGGAGAAGAAGTTCGCCGAGGCATTGAAGAAGGCCAAGGATGCGCCTGAGGGGAAACCCTTGCGCGACTTCGATCTGGATTAGCAACCGCCAGAGTCTCGGGACCACCAGCGTGCCGATTCCGGCATCTCTTGTGGAGCGGCGGTTTAGCTTGTTCGGGAGCGTAGGGCAGGTTCAGTGCGCGGCCTGAACGCCCGTATATGAAGGCGCATTCGTTCCGCAAATTGTCAAAGGAGAATTCATGGGCGTGACAGCGTTTCCTCATCCGGTGACCAATTCCAACTACCCAGACGGTGATGCAGAAACCGGCATGCCGCAGCAAGAAAGTTCCGACTGGATGGGAATCACCATCGGTGGCACACTGCTTGTCGGGTCTCTGCTCCTGCTGAGCGGGAAAAAGCGGGCGGGGCTGGTGGCTACAGCAGCTGCGACGGCCCTCACTGTGCTCGATCAGCAAGAAACGATCCGCGAATGGTGGAATGCGCTGCCGCAATATCTCGACGAAGCCCAGCGCCTTCTCGACCAGGCACAAAGCACGATCGACGACCTTGCGGCCAAGCGTGAAAAGCTGCTCGGCATGTTCAACCGCTAACAGCTGACCTTCAGATTCCCAGTTGGCGCCGCCCAGCCTCGGTGATGCGATGCGGCGTCCACTTGGGCTCCCATACCAGTTTCACATTAACTTTGCTGATTTCCGGAATGCTGGCAAGACGGTTGTGCACCTGTTCGAAGATCAGCCCGCTGGCAGGGCATTGCTGCGTAGTCAGCGTCATCGTGACCTCCACCCACTGGCGCGGCCAGGCCGGAGCTGAGTCCGGATCGGGTCCCGTCTCCACACCGTAGATCAACCCCAGATCGACGAGATTCAGTTTCACCTCGGGGTCGAAACAGTCGCGCAACGCGGTCAGGATGTCGGCTTCTGTCAGCATCACCATTTTATTGTCATGGATGGAGCGCGGGCGGGGCAGCGCAGAT
>DASXGD010000478.1:0-4388 GCA_036489245.1 Occallatibacter sp.
CGGCTCTACAAGGAGGCTCCATTCCGATCGCGGCCCAGCGATGTTCTGTCCGTCGTTGCATCCCGCACCGGCTACAGCAGCATCTTCACCGACAATCTCGTCTCCGAAGGCAAGACCGTGTGGCGGGCCGGATCAACTGTCACCGGCAGTTACTCCCTGCGCGCTTCGCCCGGTAACTACGTGAGCCTGGGATTGAGCTACGTCTACGGGCCGGCCATTACGCCCCGGGTTCCAAATGCACTCAATATCCTTGCTAACTGGTCCCTGTTTTTTTAGGCCCGTCCGCGGCGCGAGCTTAGCATTTTGGATGAGGGTTCTTGAACTCAACCTCGATCGGCAACCAGTCCGACAGCCGCTTGTTGTCAATTTCAGCATCGGTAGGCTGGCTGCTGAGCGACGACCGGGCAAGCGCCAACGCTATCTTGATTTTTCCCTTGGCGCAGTAAGCCCCGAAAAACCTCGCCAGATCCTTGTTTGTCGCATCCATGTAGTCCGCCGGAAGCGCGCCCTCTGCACCATGGATATCGACGGCGGCCCCGACCATCTGGTTCATGGCCGGCCCATTGCCCGTATTTTTCGTAAGTTGCGCCGAGTCGAACCGTACGATGAGCTTGGCCCTGGTCTCCAGCGCTTCAGGATTCGCCGTGTATTTGACGACCGGAATGGTGATGCCTGCAGGGTTCGGCTTCGATGGCGGCGCGTCAAACGCGATATGGTAGGCGGCCCCCTTCCATTTGGGCTCAACAGGAACGTTGGAAGCCTTGTTTCCCGTGTTACACCCAGTCAAAAGCGCCAATCCCCAGATCGCCAGCATGAAACCCTTTCTCACGTCATCCTCCTCGTTCTTATGAATCGACGCGCCAGAATATCATCCCTGTGCGTCGCGGGAACGTGATCGCAATAACTGAGGTTGCAACGGTTGCCACGATGCGATTTCCCCGGGCGCCCAGCTGACCGCGGCGCTCCTGGTCGAGAACGCGGGCTTGCGGCTGGCTCTATTCGTCGAGCAGCACCACCAGGCTGAGTTGGGGCGCGGGAATCTCGGCGGGAACGTATACGCCCACCTGGCGGGTCTGCACGATGTGCTCCCAGCAGGGCCCGGTACGCTGAATGGAAAAGTACTGGCTCTCCACGCGGGCCGCGATCTGGGGCGGTGGTACAGGGATATGCTTGAGAACCAGCCCGGGAAGCGCGCGCTTGATCAACTCAACCACAAAGCGTGCCGAACAGACCTTGGTGAGCTTGGGAACGTTGGCGATCAGGTCGGCTTCGCCGATCGGGGACTGAATCTCGAGAATCCAACGGGAGGGCCCGAGGCAGCGCTCGTCCCGTACATCGCCCTGGTGAAGGAAGCTCTCGACCGGCTGGAGCGGGATCTTGATGGCTTTCGAAGGCATCACCACTTCGAGATGGCGCCGGATGTGTTCGTCGAGCGCGCCGAAGCAAGTATCGAGATGCCAATGATCGTAGGTGGGCAGAGACCGCGGGTGCACTTCGAGGCCGAACGTGCACAGGGCGCCGCCCAGGCGCGACATCTCACGGAACAACTCCTGCGGATGAGCGTGCTGGCAAAGCAGGTAGTGGCGCAGCGCGGGTGCGTTGGAGTTGAGGGCATGGAGGAACCAGTACTGGGCCACGTGCCGCGCCGACATCCCGGCCTGGAAGACGCCGTTGCGCTGCTGCTGCTCCTGGGTGAACACGGTGCTTTTTTCGTCGAGAATTTCAAGCAGGCGGCGCAGCATGCCGGTCAACGCAGGACTGGCGCTGATGCCAATGCAGGGAGGGATGAAGGTGGGATCGGGTTCGAACCGGCCGGTTCCGTCGCGGAGCAGGCGCACCACGGGGAGATGCACGTAGCGGTCGGAAATCTCCGCCTCGCTGAGCAGTTGGAGATTCTTTCGGCCCACCTGGATCGGCTTTTCGTCGAGCCCGCTGTTCTGGTCGGGCAGTTTTTGTTCGGCGGCGATGTAGCGTGTCATCGTGCCGGTGGCATCGGGACTGGTGTTCTTGCCGTCACGCACCATCGATGGCACCGCGAGGTACATCGTGAGGTGATCGGCGACCGGCGAGAACAGGCTGGAGAAAGCGCGGGGAGGCGGCGGGGCATCGGACCCGGGGAGATCGAAGGCCAGCCCGTCATCAAACAGGCCGCGGGCGTGGGTCAAAGTCAGAGTCCCGTTGCGCAGCGCATCCTTGTCGAACTGCAGGCCCGCATAGCCGCACGCATCCCGCCACAGGCTGTCGGTGACAAAGTTGAGAGCGTCTTCGAAATAGCGATTCTGGGCCTGAAAGTGATGCGGGCCAAGATACATCCCTTCGGTCCACACGGGTTTGGTCAGCGTCCTCATAGCCCACCGCCCGCCTGCGGAAGCAGGATCACGAGTTCCATCTGCGGATTGATAATGTCACCCGGCACGTGGGCGGCGAAGTTGCGTGCCCGGGTCACGGTTTCCCACGCCGCTCCCGACTGGTTGAGGCTGAAGTACTGGTACTTCATCTTGATGGGAATGGCGCTCGGCGGGCTGGGAATGTGCGTGAGCGTAATGCCCGGCAGCGCATTGCTGATCAACTGGTCGATGTGGGTAGCCGAACAGGCTTTCACCAGTTGGGGCACGCGCCGGATGATGGTTTCCTCGCTCGAATCGGCGCTGATGGCGAGATACATGCGGGTGTTGGCGAGATATTTGTCCTGGTCGACCGCGGTCGCATAGATCGTGTTGTTGACCTGCTTCAGAGGCAGGGAGATGACGTTGGTGGGGACCACGGTTTCAAGCAGTATGCGCAGCTTCTCATCAAGGTCAGTAAAGACCTTGCTCAATTCGGAATGATCGTAGAGGGGCAGGTCGCGCGGCCGTATGGTTGGCGAAAAGGTGGTCAGGGACGCGCCCAGCATGGTGAGCGCCGAGAACAACTCTTCGGGATGGCAGCGTTGCCCCTGGAGGAGATGGCTCAGCACCGGGATATTGGAGTTGACGGTATAGAGAAGCCAGAAATTGGCGATGTCGGAAGTGGTGAAGTCGGCCAGGCTCTGGTTCTTCTGGCGGCGAGTGCCGGACAGCTGGGTGCTCTTGGCGGACAGAATCTCGAGAAGGCCGTTGACCAGGCCGCGCACATAGTCGTTGGCCCGCACCTCCAGCAGGGGAGGAACGAAGTGCGGATTGAGCCGGAAACCGCCCGTGTCGGTCTTCTCGACGTTGGCGATGCGCAGCGCGGAACTGCCTTCGCGGGTTTCGTTCTCGGCCAGCAGCCGCAGGTTCTTGCGCGCGATCTGGATCGGCTTTTCGCCCGCGCCGGTGTTGTCGTCGCGGACCGAGGCGATTTCAGCCAGGTAGCGGGAACTCGCGACGCGCCCCAGCCCCGCCACATTGAGGCCTTTGTCCTTGTAGTCGGGGACCGTGAGATAAATGTCGAGATTGTTTACGTCGGGATCGAAGTACTCGCCGAGCGACTTGGAAGGAGGCGGCTGGTCGGGGCCGGGAATGTCGAAGGGCAGGCCGTCGGGAAAAATGCCGGAAGCCCGCGACACCGCCAGTTGCCCATCCGCCAGCAGTTCCTGGTCGAGCACAACTTCGTTGAAACCCCAGGCGCAGAACTTTAGCGACTGGACGCGGAAGTTCATGCTGTCTTCGAGGAACTTGTCCTGAAGCTGCAAATGCTGGGGCGTCAGAAAAGTGCCTTTGCTCCAAAGAACGGGCTGTAGTTGTTTCATGGGCAATGACCGGAGCGGTTCCCCATCGCTCTTGAATGATAGTTCCTGGGGCAGGCGGCGGTTTCCCACTGAGCCTGGAAAGAAACGCGACGCGACGCGAATTCAAAAGAAGCCATGAAATCCGAGAACGCTCTTACGATACCAAGTCACCTGCCTTGGTGTCAGGATTGATCACATCTTGGTGCCCTTGCTCCCGTCATCGGCCTCGTCGGGGTCCTTCGGAGCGTCCGGACTGTTGGGGCTGGACCCGGAGCCCGAACCCGCCGACCCGCCGCTGTTGATCATTACCAGCGGCGCGCCGGAGATCGCGATTCCCGCGGGTCCGATATCGATGAAGCTCCCGCCCGCCTTGAGCGATAACTGCACCCCGGCTTCCAAAACCATTGTGGTGCCGGCCTTCAGATGAATCGCAGTGCCGGCCTGGTGGGCATAGTTCGTACCGGATTTCGTATACAGATCCATTGCGGCGTTGAGGGAAATGTCCGACCCTGACTTCACGTTCAGCTTGCCGGTGATGTCGAGGCTGTCGTCCCCTCCAACCTTTTCCATGCGGTTCCCGGTGATCTGGATGGACTCGTCGCCCCCCACCTTCTCCATCCGGTCCTTCTTGACCATGATGCTCTGCTTGCCGCCGATCCACTCGCGCGAGTCGTTGAGGATGCGCGTGTCATAATCCTTC
>DASXGD010000483.1:0-14337 GCA_036489245.1 Occallatibacter sp.
CGGCTCGTCTAACCATAGATGCAGATTCGCGAAAGAAGAGGTGTGCCGCCCCGAACCCGGGGAACCGTGGCGGTCCTTTGTTCGTAACCAATCAGAGAACGGATGCTTTGCGACTACCGGAGTCCACCATGATTGCGCAGCCCGTCGAATACGGCCAGAAGAAGACAGCAGAATCCGCACTCAAAAGGTCCGCCGACATTCCTTTGTGGGTAACCGTGCTGGTCATCGCAGGCGCCTTGCTCACGGCCATGGGAGCCGTGATCGCGCTTGTGCGTCCGGCGATGCTGGTCTCCCCTCAGGACCAGGTCAACGGAGCGGTTCACGTCTATGCCGGATACCTGGCCGCGCGAAATCTCGCGCTGGCGCTGATGCTGGCAGGACTCCTGGCCCTCGGTGCGCGGCGCGCCCTGGGAAATGTGATGGCGTTGTTTGCCCTGGTGCAGTTGCTGGATGCTTGCATCGACTTCGCGGAAGGGCGTTGGAGCATCGTGCCGGTCGTACTCTTGTTGGGTGTTTTGTTTTCTATTGGGGCTGCCCGCGTGGTAGGCAGTCCCCTGTGGCGGCGCGAGGCCTGGATCAGCGAAGGAGCCGGCTGAGCGCCAGCCCTTCTATAACTCCCGCGCCCGCTCCACAGCCCGAATCACCGCTCGCGCCTTGTTCATCGACTCCTGGCGCTCCAACTCCGGCACCGAGTCGGCCACGATTCCTGCCCCCGCCTGAATATAGCCCTTTCCGTCCTTCGCGAGCAGCGATCGAATCGCGATACAGGAATCGAGGTTGCCCGAGAAATCGGCGTAGAGCACCGCGCCGCCATATGTCCCTCGCCGCGCAGGCTCCAACTCCTCGATGATTTCCATGGCCCGGACCTTGGGTGCTCCGGAAAGCGTTCCCGCCGGAAAACAGGCGCGCAGTGCATCCACCGCTGTCAGTTCCGGCTTCAGCTTGCCCTCGATCGTGCTTACCAGGTGCATGACATGGGAATAGCGCTCGATGAACATCAGTCGATCGACTTTCACGCTGCCGTATTCGCTCACCCGCCCCACGTCGTTGCGCCCCAGGTCGACCAGCATCGTGCTCCGCGCGCTCTTTCTCATCGTGAAGCATCTCGTCTGCCAGAGCGTGGTCAGCTTTCTCATCTGCGCCCCGCGGCCGGGTGCCGGCAATGGGACGGTACTCCACCTTGCGCCCATGCACGCGTACCAGCAACTCCGGTGACGACCCCGCCAGCTCAACCGTCTCTGACGACCTTAACTTTTTGGAGGAGTTCTTTGCCTTGGTCAGTTCGCCGCCCAGCGGTCCGTCTCCCGCAAAGCGCAGGAAATACATATACGGGCTCGGATTCACTGTGCGCAGCGCCCGATACACCTGAAACGTATCCACACCCGGCTCGATATCGAAGCGTTGCGACACCACCGCCTGGAACACGTCCCCCGCTGCGATGTATTCCTTGGTGCGCTCGACGGCCGCAATGTAGTCGCGCTTGTGGGTGCGGTGCTCGACCTTCAGCTTCCCGTGCTTTCGCCGAACCCCAAGTTTCGGTAGCGGTTGTGCAAGGCGCTTTTCCAGCCGTCCGAGGCGCTTGACCGCATTGGCGTAGGCTTTGTCGGGAGCGACAAGCGTCACGTCCGCGGTCACGATCAGCCAGATCTCCTTCCGCACATGATCGAAGGCCAGCACTTCGTCGAAGAACATCAGGCAGGCATCGGGAAGCCCCAACTCGTCCTTCGCCATCTCCGGAAGCTCCTCGATCTGCCGCACCGCGTCGTAGGAAAAGACCCCCACCGCTCCGGCCGTAAACGGCGGCAGCCCTGCGATCCGCGCCGGCCGGTGCCCGCTCAGCGCATCGCGCAACACCGCAAACACGTCGCCCGCGAGGCGCGTCGTGCGCTTGCCTTCCGTAATCTCGATCCGCCGCCCATGCGCGACGATCCGCTTGTACGGCGCGACCCCGATAAAGGTGTATCGGCCCACCTGCTCGCCGCCCTCCACGGATTCCAGCAGAAAACACTCCCGCTCCTGCCACGCCGCACGCAGGAAGGCCGACACCGGAGTCTCCAGGTCGGCGGTCAGCGTGCGATATACGGGAACGAGCGTGTGTTCCCGGGCCAGGGCCAGGAACTCCTTGCGGCTGGGTTGCACGAGTCGGTCAGAAGGCTTCACAGGGTCAAGTGTACTTCGTCGGTGTACTGGAAAATGTGAACAGCACTCCGCACCGTTCCCCTGATCACTGCCCTCAGATCCGCCGTGCCGGTCCTATCAGGTGATAGTGCACAGCACACCAGCTCAGGATCGTGCAGGCCACCGCCACCAGCGTAAACTTCACCCTTGTGATCCAGCGCGTATGCGGCCGCCACCAGATGCGAATCCCCGACACGACCCCGAATAGGCTCAGCAGCAGCGCAAAACCCGTCACCCAGTTGATCACCGTGAACCATTGATACCATTCCGGAGTCGGCGGCATCAGATCGTCACCTTTCACCATGAAGAACACCGTGAGCGATCCAGCAAATAAAGTCCACAGGATCGCGGCCGAGCGGGGGAAGAAGGTGAGCCAGAGGGTGCCTTGCTGAGGCACCAGCTTCGGCCTTCTGCGCAGGAAAATCCTTCGTCCCAGGCGAATCAGCGTTGCCAGCAGCACCAGCGCGCAAATGCCCAGGCTGGCATAGATCGCCGGCCGCACGAAGATCGCGTTCTCATACCACGGCATCCGCTCCCACTGGGCGCCCGGAAAATCAAAAGCGAGTCGAACTATGCGATTCTTGCCGTCGCGTATGGCGAAGATCCGATTCTGATCCTCCTCCGCCTGCCACAGGTCTTTGCCAATCGGCTTCCACTTGACGCTATGTCCGCGCAGGTCCTTATAGCCTCCGACGGTAAGCACACCGTCTTTATCCACGCTTACCTTGTGCTGATTGAAGACGTTGAAGAGGCGTAGCTTGGTGCTGTCCGCCCGCCGGGTCGAGAAATAGTGCCCCTCGATGTCTTTCAGTTCGCTGGCCGGCGTTTTAAGAAAATTTGGCTTGGGGCCGCCGGGAAAATAGCGGTCGGAGAAGTATTTGATGATTTCCGGCCGCGGCTGGTTCCCGCCTCCGCTTGAGTTATACGAGGCAAAGAGCACCAGCTTCTTCTGCGGTTCCACGAAGAACAGGCTGTGAAATGCGATCAGATCCCCTTGATAGCCGATCCAGCGCAGGTCGTTGCGCCAGGTCTGGTAGAACCCCATGCAGATGGGCGGAAGTTGGTCGCTGGCACGAAATTGCGGAGTCCACATCTGCGCCAGCGTTTCCGCTTTCAGAATCCTCTGCCCGTCCAGTTCACCGCCGTTCAGCAAGGCCTGGCCGAATCGGCCCATATCGCCAGCGGACGAAGACACGCCCCCCGCGCCCACCGGGTTGAAGATCTCAAATCCCACCGGCGGCTTGGTCGTGTCTCCGCGATACCCCAGAGAGTCGCTATACTCCAGCCGCTTTTCCAGCGGCTGATAGAACGACGAATGCGTCATTCCCAGTGGCGAGAAGATATGTTGCTGCACATATTGCTCGAACGACTCTCCGCTTACGCGTTCCACGACGTAGCTCGCCAGCCCCACGCCGTAATTGGAATACGCCGGAATCTCGCCCGGGGGAAATAGCCGCCTCGGCTGGTTGTGCATCAGATCGTCGCGCAGCGAAACAGACTTCTTGGGGTCGGTGAGAATGACGTCGTCCAGCACCTCCTCAAACCCGCCGGTGTGGGTCATCAGGTTGCGCAGGGTCACTGGCTTGTCGAACGCCGGCCTGATCTGAAAATCGAGATAGCGGTTGACATCGGTGTCCAGGTCGAGCTTTCCCTGCTCCTCGAGTTGCATAACTGAAATCCACGTAAACAGCTTGGAGATGGACGCCAGCCGGAAGATCGTGGCCGCCGGGTCAACCGGCTTCTTCGACTTCATGTCGGCGAATCCGTAACCCTTCTCGAGAAGAACGTTGCCATCCTGCATCACCAGAACCGAAGCCCCGGCCACGTCGCTGCGCTCCAGCTGCAGCGGAAGGATCCCGTCAAAAAAGGCTTCGAGGTCGGGAGCGGTCAGCGGGTGCGCGCCGGTCGGATTCGCGGGTATGGGGGGACTAGCCGGCTGAGTCGGAACAGGCGCCGCGGTCGGCGGAGCCGTGACTTGAGGCGCGGCCGGCTTGACCGGCTGTGCCTGGGGCGTCGCCGACGGAACCGGTGGCGACGGCGCCTGCGTGTCCGGTGCCTGCGCCTGCCCCAAAAGCAGCCCGCCCGCGACAGCAATCACCAGCCCCACCCGTCCGACGACTCGCATTACACCCCCAATCAGCAGACTACAACCGCTAAGTGAGTTAAGTCTGTGAAGTGTTGCAGTTTGACAGCGGGTTGTGGGAATCGAAGGCCTGAATTCACCTCCAGCCGTCGCCGAAACGGCCTGGATTTCTTTCTTCGGAAAAGAGGCGAAACTACCGCCAAATCGCAGGAAAAGGTTGGTTACAAAGGTTCCATCTCGCTTGACGCGCATGTTTCGGAGGGCTAGACTCTTGGGGGTTTGGGCTAATTGGGTTCATTCTGGGGGTCCAAACCCGCCGTAACCATCAAAACCAGCAGATGGCCGGAGTAGGAAACCCTCCGTGGAAACGGAACAAGCCCTGCTGCGTCTTTCTTTTGCCGGCGTTTTGCGGGCGAGGCAAGGCAGGTATTTGGAATTGGAGAAAGATATGGCTGTAGTAACCCCAACCGTGACTCTGGACCAGGAAATCAATCCCTGGGAGGCGCAAAGCGCCCGATTCGAGTTTGCGGCTCGCAAGTTGAATCTCGACGAAGGTCTGTGGAGAGTGCTCAGCTCTCCCTCGCGCGAAGTAATCGTGCATTTTCCCATCACCATGGACGACGGCGGAATCCGGATGTTCACCGGCTTTCGCGTCCAGCACTCACAGGCGCGCGGCCCCGCCAAGGGGGGCATCCGCTATACACCCGATGTAACCCTCGACGAAGTCCGGGCGCTGGCCAGTTGGATGACCTGGAAGTGCGCCGTCGTCAACATCCCATTCGGCGGAGCCAAGGGCGGCATCATTTGCGATCCGAAGAAGATGAGCCAGGGCGAACTGGAGCGCATGACCCGCCGCTACACCTCCGAGATCATCGAATTCATCGGGCCGGAAAAGGATGTCCCCGCTCCCGACGTCAATACCAACGAACAGACCATGGCATGGATCATGGACACCTATTCGATGCACATGCGCCAGACCGTCACGAGTGTCGTCACCGGCAAACCGCTGAACATCGGCGGCTCTCGCGGACGCCTTGAAGCCACCGGGCGCGGTGTGATGGTGGTCTGCGATGAGAGCCTGCGCTACCTCAAAATCCCCGTCGACGGCTGCCGCGTCATCATCCAGGGCTTCGGCAATGTCGGTTCCAATGCCGCCCGCCTGATGAAGGAGCACGGGTACAAGATCATCGGCATTGCGGAGAAGGAAGGCGGCCTGTTCAACCCCAACGGCATCGACATCCACCAGCTGGTCGAGTTCAAGTACCGCAACGGCAGCCTGCTGGGATTCCGCGGCGCCGAGGCCATGCCCAGCGAAGAGCTGATCGTCTCCGATTGCGACGTGCTGATCCCCGCCGCCACCGAGAACGTCATCACCAGCCGCAATGCCGACCGCATCAAGGCGCGCATCGTTGTCGAAGGCGCCAACGGCCCCACCACCGCCGTCGCTGATGAGATCCTCGCCGACAAGAGGATCTTCATCGTTCCGGACATCCTCGCCAACGCTGGCGGCGTCACTGCCAGCTATTTCGAATGGGTGCAGGATCGCCAGGGCTACTTCTGGAAAGAAGCCATCGTCAACGAGCAGTTGGAAGCCATCCTTCGCGACAGCTTCGACGACGTGGTGCGCTACGCCGAAGCCCACAACGTCAACAACCGCATCGCCGCATACATGCTGGCCATTGATCGCGTTGCCTTCACCATCAAGCAGCGCGGCATCTACGCCTGACCGGAGCGGCGGCCCATCCTTGCGGTGGGCCGCCTCGGCCCTTGAGTTTTAAGCTGCAGCCACAGATCCTGCACGGCAGGCATTGAGAGCCGCCGTGTCTTTCGACAGCTTGGCTTTGGCTGGATTGAGCTCCGTCTTGGTAAATTCGAGGATGTCCTGCTCGATTTCCTTCTTCTCGGATGCGGGCGCCTGGGCCAGTTCCTTCTTCATCTGCGCAAGCTCTGCATCCAATTGGTTGACCACCACCGTATCCTGGTTGACCGCATCTAGCTCGGCCTCGCAGGTCACCGTTTTGAATTGCGCCGCGGCATCAATGATGTAGTTGTTGGACTCGTTTCCCGGAGTGTTGCCGAAGGTCAGTTGAAACGTTGAGTCGGTTGAAATCTCAGCGTGGGCGGTATCGATCACGGTGTCAGCGATGAACGTGCCGGCGCAGTATTCCAGCTTTTCCGTGTCGCTCATTCGCGCCTTTACCGCATTCATGACCTGGTCATGCACACTGCTTGTGATCGCGTTGATCGCGTTCTGAAACACCATCGGATCCGTCGATGCGAGGCCGCCGAGATTGGCCTCGATGCCGTCTTGCAGGGCGCCTGGGAAAGCGGTGAATCCCCCCAGGATTTCGTCATCGGAAAGGTCTCGTTTCTCGAGCAATCCCACGATCGCAAGGATCCTGAAATTGGACAGATCCTCGTCAAAGCGCCGGGTAACCACTCCCACAGTGGATGGGATCGCAGCGGTGTCGCCGCTCTTCATTCCGTTGGCGAGGATAACCCGGGCCAGCGAAGGAGCTTCCGACCCAACCACGATCACGTTTGCAGTCGAGGTGTTGATGGCCACCATGGTGGGCCAGATAAATGGATAGGACCCTTCAGATCCGCGGTCCTGTTGAATGCACTTGAGATCCTGCAGAGTAATACTTACGTCGATTCCCATAGGTTCGCTCCTTCGAGGGGGGTGAATGGCGGCGTCACCTCGGGTGTGCTCAGGCAGGTCTATAGTGTTTCGTCACTATCGAAGTAGATCCCGGGCTGACCGCTATACGAGGGAATGGAGAAACTCGAAGAATATACGTTTCAGAAACCGCCGAAGGTTTTACTTTCTTTGCATTCAGCCCGCGTAATCGCAGACCAGCAGCGTCAAATCGTCATCCTGCGACGGCGCCCACCCCTTCACCTTCCCCACAATGCTGTCCGCCGCCTCATCAGGCCCAAGTTCCCCAGTCTCTACAAGCGCCGCAATCAGCGATCCCTCGCTGAATATCTTTCCTGCCCCGTTTCGCGCCTCCACCATCCCGTCGGTATAAAGGAGCAAGCGATCGCCGGCCTCCAGTGGAACCGCGATCTCGGTATACGCAATGTCATCCACCGCTGCCAGCAACAAACCGTTTTCTGCGACCTCAGTCACGATTCCATTCCGCAAGTGCAGCATCGACGGATGCCCCGCCGCGGCATAGCGCAGTTCCCTCTTCTCGCCATCCACGAAGACATACGCCGCGGTCACATACTGTCCTTGCGTATTTCCGCACAGAGCGCGATTCATCCCGCTCAACAGTTGCGCGGGATGCGCAGCGTTGTCCCGCTGCGAAATGGCCGCCATCTTCACCATCGACGCAATCAACGCCGCCGGCACGCCATGTCCCGAGACATCGGCAATCAACAAGCCCACATGCCGCGCATCCGCCGCAATCACGTCGTAAAAGTCGCCCGCAACTGATTTCATCGGCACATAGCGCGCCGCGATCTGGAATGCGTCCGTTGAGGGACAGGTTCCCGGCAGCAGCGAAAGCTGGATAGTACGCGCCAGCTCCAGTTCCTTCTGGATCTCGCCCAGTTCCTGGTCCCGCGTCAAGGTCCGCCGCGCCGCAACATAGCCCAGGCAGCAAAGGAAGACCGCGAAGCCGTACGGCTCAATGTTCCTCCACCGCCATAGGTCTCCGATCGTGTTGTCCCACAAAGCAAGCAACACAAAGCAGAGAAGTCCCCAGCGCATGACGACGAAATCGCGGCTCACCCTGCCCTGAAGGTAGGTCCGCAACACCAGCCACGGGAGAGCCGCGATCACCAGCACGTTGTTGATGGTATGAAGCAGCGGAAGCCGCCCAACCATCAACGTCGCAATCGCGAGGCCGAGAAACAGAAAAACAAGGACGTACATGAACGGCCGGCCGCGACGCGGAATCAGGCCGGCAGACTGAAAGAAGAAAAATGCTGGAACCGGGGTGAGAAAGCTCACGATCCAGCGGATTTGGGCAAACAATTCTTTCCCCTCGAGCGTGACACCAAGGATGTTTGTATCCATCCACAATCTCTGGCCATAGAGGAAAGCAAACGCCGCCAGCCACAGCAACAACGCATCGACTTTGCGCCGCAGCAGCGAAAAAGCGGCGCACAGCAAGGCCACCGTCGTGAAGGCAGCGCCCAGAAACAAGAAGGGCTCATCGCGATGAAAGAGGCGAAGAACCTCGTTGGCGGTCAGGGGTGCGTCCATCACGTAAGGGTCCACTGGTCCTCTGTTCACTTTTAACAGTTCGCCGCTCCCTGTCCACAGTCCCTGTTCGCTCTTTTCTACTTCTGTTCCCTATTCCCTGCTCCCTGAGGTTCCCCATGGTGATTTCCAGCCACCGGCGTAGAATAAAGACGGCATGGACACCACATCCAGACCCTCTCAGCAGGCCGGGGTTGCCGCGGTGCAAACGGTGCGAAGCATGCCCTCCCGGCAATTGAAGAGCGTAGACCTCGCTGGTCCCGCCGGAAAGCTCGAAGCCGTGGTGAATGAAGGCCTTCCTCAAGCCTCCGTCGCCGCCCTGATTTGCCACCCCCACCCCCTGGGGGGAGGCTCCATGCACAACAAGGTTGTCTATCACGCCATGAAGGCGATGAACGCCCCGGAATGGGGTTTGGGCTGGCCGGTGCTCCGCTTCAACTTTCGCGGAACCGGACTGAGCCAGGGCAGCCACCACGGAGCCGCTGAAACAGCCGATCTCGAGGCCGCCCTTCGCTGGCTTGAAAACGAATACAACCTGCCCATTGTCGTCGCAGGCTTCAGCTTCGGCGCGGCAATTGCGCTCGACTCCTGCTGCCGCGAGGGATCGACCCGAGTCGCGGCCAATCTACGCGCCGTCGCCGCCATCGGGCTGCCGTTCCGCTCCGGAGCCGCCGGCTCCAGGATTTATGACTATTCCTTCCTTTCCGGCTGCACCATTCCCAAGCTGTTTTTGAGCGGCGATCGGGACAGGTACACCTCCACAACGGAACTCATACAGGTAGCGGCAGCCGCAGCGCCGCCAAGCCAGGTGGCGCTGGTTCCGGGCGCCGATCATTTCTTTACCGGCCATCTCGAGAACATGCAGACGACCCTCTCCGGATGGCTGAAGGAGCACGTCCTATGACCCCGGTCAGCGATCTGGTATTTGAAACCCTGCACTCGACCGCCACGCAGATCTTCACCGGAGCCCTCGCCGGCTGCAGCATCGAATCGGCTTTCGATCGCCGCATTCGCTTCGACGGCAACATCCTGCGCCGCCTTCTGCCCGACGGCAGCGGCCCTGAAACCATCGATCTCTCCGCTTACAAGCGCGTCTTCGTTGTCGCAGTGGGGAAAGCCGCCGGTCCCATGCTGACCGTCCTGCTCGACAGGATGAAGCGTCGCAAGGGCCTTCGCGGCATCTGCTGCACGACCCAGCAACCCAAAAAGCGCAACTGGCGCTTCCGTTACTTCGAGGCCGGCCATCCCCTTCCCAACGAGGAATCTTTCGCCGCAGCACGTTCAACCCTCGCGCTTCTGAGGAAGGCCAGGAAGGACACGCTCATCTTCTTCCTCATCTCCGGAGGCGGTTCGGCCATGTTCGATCTGCCCCTCGATCCTGGAGTCAGCCTGGAAGACGCCATGGGCTTTCATCAGGCCCTGCTCGCATCGGGCGCGCCCATAGGAGAAATCAACACCCTGCGCAAGCATTTCTCCGCCGTCAAGGGCGGCCGCCTGGCTATGGCAGCACCCGAGGCGCTCAAGGTCTCTCTCCTTTTGCCCGATGTGCCGCTCCGGTCGCTCGACGCCCTCTCGTCCGGTCCCACTTCGCCCGATCATTCAACCGTCGAAGATGTCCGATTCATCATTGACAAGTACCAGCTTGGTCCCAAGCTGCCTCCCAGAGTCCGCACTTTTTTCGAGCGTGAAGATCTGCCCGAGTCGCCCGGCAACAAAACCTGGCGGCCTCCATTCCTATCCAAAAAGTTGGCCCGGCCGGACGCGGTCCTGGCCCGTCGCGTCACCGCCGCCGCCACCATGTCGGGCGAAGACGGCGCGTTTCGCGATTCGGTCTTCGAGATCCTTCTTTCGAGCCATGACATGGTCGAAAACGCACGCATGCGGGCGCAGAATGCCGGCTATTTTGTCGCCGTCGATAACAGCTGCGACGATTGGGACTATGCCGATGCGGCCCGCTACCTGCTGGAGCGATTCCACGGGCTGCGCACCGCCCATCCGCGCCTCTGCCTGATCTCCGGTGGCGAAGTGACCGTCACCATGGACAGGACCCCTGGGGCAGGCGGCCGAAACCAGCAGTTTGCCCTTGCGTGCGCCCTCGAATTAGCCACGCATCCTCGCGAGCCGCTGACCGTCCTCAGTGCCGGCACTGACGGAATCGACGGCAACACTCGCTCTGCCGGAGCCATCGCCGATCCCACCAGTGTCGCGCGCGCCCGCGCCTTCGGCTACGATCCCGAGCGATCGCTCGCCGAGTTCAATGCCTGCCCTCTGTTCACCGCCCTCGGCGACTCCGTCGTTACCGGGCCGACGGGGCATAACCTCCGCGATCTTCGCATCCTGCTCGCTGACAACTCGTAGCCCTTCCTGCGGCTGATCCGCCCTGAATCAACCCCAATCGATTTCGTAAGCGGAGCGCAGCGCTCTCCTCTTCCTTCAGCACTGTCATCCTGCGCCGCAGGCGAAGGATCCGCGGTGGCTTTTCATCCTTCCGGGTGGAACCCTGTTCCATACCGACCGTGGTTCCGAGCAGTGCTCTCCCGCACACCCGCCTTTGTGGTCGAGGTAATCGAGATGTCCTGGTTCGGCAGATCGGTTAGGCAGATTGGGAAATGGGGCGTCTCCGCACAGAACTACAGCTCTGCTTTTGGAGATTCTTGCGAAGTGCTATTGATTTTTGCAGCGGTGATGCTTGATTTGATGGAGGGCATGTTCGAACTCGCCAGGTTCAAGCGGATCGAACTCGGCTTCGGTTTTGCAGATTTCACAGATAAGTGCTTGGAGGTGGGGCGACTTGGGGTTGCACTTGACAAGGGCGGGAAGAGTGAGTTCCTGAACTGGCATCGTGTACCTCCTGCGGCCAGCATAGCAAAAGTTCAATCTTCCGTCCGAAATTGTTGGAGGGCAGCGGTAAAAGGCTGTGGAAAGCGCACGCGACGAACCCTGCGCATCGACTTGGAAGAGGTCGCCACGGTCCCGGTAACATAACTCAACTTTGCCGGGCCGTGGCACTCCGCTAATTCAACAACGCGAATGTAGCGTGGATTTTGGCCCGCGTTGTGATCAACGCGAGCTTGTCTTCTTACATTTTGCCCGGCTCGCACACCGTAACCGAAGCGACGTGATTGCTGGAATTCAGGGCCGCATCTCGCTTGGCCACGATTCCAACCGCGAGTAAGACCTGGTCACCTCGTTCGATGCATTCTCTGAGACGGGATTCCTCAAATCGATCGTGATACTTTCGCGACCAAAAGCCACCTTGGGTTACGACGCACCAACCGGACGGCTCGCCCGACAACTCCGCGTAGCGATTCGGTTCGTTCTCGATGGTCGCCTGTGCTTCCAGGCGGCATCTTTCCGCCTTCGCAACTGTGGCATTCGATGACATCATCGATCTGTTTCATGTGTGCTCCTTCATTTGAGGAATAAATAGGCGTACTTTTGCTTCGAGCGATTTCAAAAATAAACATCAGAGCTGGGACAAGCCGACGCCTTGAGACGCGAATCGCCTTGGAGCCAGTGCAAGAGACAACTCGAGTGAAGGCTCTCTGGAGTTTGGCTTTTTCTATTTTGATTTGCCTTGGGGTGCAAACCCCTCAGCGTCTATTCAAATATTTGTTAATCTAACCAAGGTCTCATTCAGGATATACCGCCCATTCCTGCGAACCCCGCCTGCACCTTGTCTTTTTACATCTTTTGCATCCCCGGCGATTCGCGGTGATACCCCAGTCGCTGTGCCAGGGACTACTTTCGTATTGGCGGTCTGTGGAGCCGTCAGTTGGCTCACAACCGGGTTACTTGGGTACCCCAATCTGGCCTGGGCTACAACTTCGCTTCCCCTTCTGCCGCGAAGTGCTTTAGGATGTGTTCGTGGCACGAAGAGGAACCCGGAAGGCCGTCGCCAAGGCCCCAGACATCCGCACCGTCGCTGCTCTTGCGAAGGTTTCTATAGCCACGGTTTCTCGCACCATCAACGGCTCCCCCGCGGTTTCCGACCGGCTCATGAAGCGGGTGTGGCAGGCCATCGAGCAGTTGAATTACTTTCCCAACACCCACGCCCGGAGCCTGGTCTCTGGCCGCAGCCGCATCCTTGGCATCATTGTTGAAAACATTACCAACCCCTTCTTTCCCGAATTGATCCAGAATTTCGAGGAAGTAGCCGTGGCCCACGGCTACGAGATCCTGGTCAGTTCCTCAAACAGCGATCCCGCCATCCTCACCAACTGCGTGCGCCGCATGCTCGAGCGCAAGGTCGAGGGCGTCGCCGTGATGACCTTCGGCGAAGAAGAACCGGTGCTCGACCAGTTGACCCACCGCGACATTCCCATGGTCCTGGCCGAGTTCAGGCTTGACGACCCCAAGACCAGCACCATCCTGCTCGACTACACCACTGGCGTGCGGGCGGCCGTCCAGCACTTGATGGGACTGGGGCATCGCAAGATCGGTTTCCTGGCCGGACCGCACAAGCTCCATTCCGCCATCACCCGGGAAAACGACTTTCGCACCGCGATGCGCGAGGCGGGTCTCGAGGTGGATCCGGCCTGGGTGATCGAATGCGACCACACGCTGCGCGGCGGAGTTGCCGGATTCGAGCGCCTGCGCGCCCTCGGCTCCCAGCCCACCGCGGTTCTCTGCTCCAACGACATGACCGCCATCGGCGTTCTCCGCGCCGCATACATGAGCGGCTTGCATGTCCCGCAGGACCTGTCCGTCATCGGACTCGACGACATCGATTTTGCCGAGTTCACCCTCCCGCCGCTGACCACCATCCGCCTTTCCCGCGCTGATCTAGCCCGCGCCGCCTTCGACGCCCTCCGGGCCCAGACCGACGGAAGCGTTAAGATCCAGCGCGAGTTCCTGGTTTCCACCAACCTCGTCGTTCGCGGCTCGACTGGCGCCCCCGCCGCGTAAAAGCAGCTACAGCTTCCGGCCTTCAGCTCTAAGAAGGATTGCGGCTTGTTTCACGACTGTGAGACTGAAAACTGTTCCCGCCGGCGAATCGCCGCGACCTCGTCGTGCGTCGCTTCAGCGGCCTCGCGACGGCCGGAGTACCGGCGCGGCTCCCCGAATGTGACCTCGGCCGAGAATCCCGCCGACGCCAGCGTCTTCCACAGGTGGGGAAGAAAAGCGGTATCGTCAAACCAGCAGAGGTCGCGCTCCTCGCGCTCGGCCACGAATCGGTAGCGGACAGCCGCAGCGGTCACATACGATCCCGCCGCGATCGCCGGCTCAAACAGCGACGAATGAAAGCGCAGCACCTCTGCGCCGTCGGAACTCGTACCCTCCGGAAACAGCAGCACCGGAATGGGCAGCTGCAGGCGCTCACCAATCTGTTCGGCGACCTCGACCGTGCTGGCGCGGCTCTTGCGATCAATAAAGATGGTTCCCCCGCTGCGCGCCGCCTCTCCGAAATACGGCCACCGCCTGATCTCAGACTTGGAAACGAAGAAGCACGGCATCACCGAGCTGATTATCACAATATCGAGGTAACTCAAATGGTTCGACACCACCAAGCCCTGCGACGGCGGCTGGCCGCGTACGATGCAACGAATGTCGAGTGCACTCAGAATCCGACACGCCGCTCCATGAAGCCACCGCGCACGCTGCACCAGGCTGGGAGCAAACCGCACCCGCAAGAGCCAGTAGGAGAGAACGCACGCCGCCAGTGCGAACGCCAGCGCCACAGCGCGCCGGAAGGCACCCAACCTCACTGCGTGAGTGGTGCGAGAAAGCGGCTCCGCGCAGCAGATGAGAGCAGCTTTAAATCGAGCAGCGTCAGGAAATCGATGGTGCCGAATCCGCGATCCCAGGCTGGCTGCGCCGCGATCCGCGCACCAATAGCCAGATACGTCTTGAGCAGCTTGGG
>DASXGD010000548.1:0-3607 GCA_036489245.1 Occallatibacter sp.
ACCGGCGTGAAAAACTGGCATGACCCGAAACTATTTTTTAAAATAGCGCCGGCGCGGCTCAACCGCGGCGGAGTTCCGCCTGCAGCCACGATCGCGCGAATTTCCAATCCCGCATGACGGTTTCAGGAGAGATGGCCAGCACCGCGGCGGTTTCCTCCACGCTGAGCCCGCCGAAAAAACGCAACTCGACGACGCGGGCTTTGCGCGGGTCGATGCCTGTCAGGGTGTTAAGGGCATCGTCAAGGGCGATCAGCTCTCTTGCCCGGCCGCCGCCGACATCCGGCAACTCATCGAGATTCACGCGCTCCGCATCGCCGCCTCGCTTGGCTGCCACGCGGCGTCGCGCGCGATCGAGCAGGATGTGGCGCATAATCTGCGCCGACACCGCAAAGAAATGAGCCCGGTGTTCCCAGTTCACGTTGGTTATGTCGATGAGTTCGAGGTAGGCCTCGTGCACCAGGGCCGTGGCCTGCAGTGTCTGGCCGGGGCGCTCGTTCTGCAACTGGTATCCGGCGATGCGCCGCAGAGTGCGATACACGCGCGGTGTCAGCTGTTCCAGCGCGCCCCGGTCCCCATCCGCCCACGCTCGAAGAAGCTGCGTCGTTTCCGACGTTTGATCGTCCATGGAGCCTCGTTTTGAACTCAAGTCTCCAGGCAAGCGGCGCCCGGAGATAGGGCGCGCCCCGTGGAGAGCATAGATCAAATTGTTGCGATACGATCGGGGCCATAATAGCATTCGAACACTTGGAGAGTAAGGTTGGATCCGCAGCGTTGGCGGCAAATCGAGGAACTGTACCACTCCGCCCGTGAGTTCGGCGACGTCGCTCTGGCTGGGTCCGATCCCGAGATCCGGGCGGAGGTTGAAAAACTCCTGGCGCAGGATTCGGAAAGCGATGGCAAACTCCTCGATCAGCGCGCCGCGGACCTCATCGCGGGCCTGGCTGATACGCAACTGGCACCGGGATCCCGCCTGGGCCCCTACACAATCGAAGCGCTCCTGGGGCAAGGCGGCATGGGACAGGTGTTTCGCGCCACCGACACGCGCCTGGGCCGCACGGTGGCCATCAAGATCTGCAGAGAGCGATTCATCAGCCGCTTCGAACACGAGTGCCGTTCCATCGCCGCGATCAACCATCCCAATGTTTGTACCCTGCATGACGTAGGCCCCAACTACCTGGTCATGGAACTGGTCGAAGGCGAAACCCTGGCTGCGCGCCTGAAGCGCGGTAGACTGCCCCTCAGCCTGGCGATCCGTTTCGGAGCACAGATCGCCGAAGCCTTGGCGGTGGCCCATACCAAAGGAATCGTTCACCGGGATCTGAAGCCCGCCAACATCATGATCACGAAATCCGGCATCAAGGTACTGGACTTCGGACTGGCCAAATCGGTGGTCGACCCGGCCCTTTCTCTCGCCAGCGGCGTGATGGGCACTCCCGCCTACATGGCCCCGGAGCAATTGGAAGGAAAAGAGGCCGACGCGCGCGCGGACATCTACGGTCTTGGCCTCGTCTTGTCGGAGATGTTGACGGGCAAGCGTTCCGTGCACCCTGAAGATCTGCCTCCGGCTCTCGACCGCGTGATCAAGCGCTGCCTGGAAACTGACCCGGAGGATCGCTGGCAATCTGCGCGCGACCTGAAATGGGAACTGGAGTCGAGCGAACGGGAGTCGAGTGCGGCCGTTGCTTCCCCAACTTCGTCACGCGCCCGCATCGCCCTCCTCGCCGGCGCCCTCTCGCTCGCAGTCCTCCTTCTCGCCATGCTCGCCTTCGTGCATTTTCGCGAACCGTCTTCGTCGCCGCAACTTGTCCGAATGAACGTTCTGCTTCCCGAGAAGTCGCGCATCCGGTCGCTCGCGGTTTCGCCGGATGGCCGCGCCATCGCCATGGTTCTGCTCAAAGATGGAAAGCAGCAGATCTGGGTTCGGGCACTTGACGCTCCCGAACCTACCCCCCTGCCTGGTTCCGACAACGCCGCCGAACCGTTCTGGTCTCCCGACAGCCGCTTCATCGGCTTCATTGCCGACGCCAAGCTCAAGAAAGTTGCTCGTTCCGGCGGTCCGGTGCAAACACTCTGCGATGCGCTCGGCGTCCTGGGAGGTACCTGGAATCGCTACGGCGATATCCTGATTGGCGGCTTATGGAGAGTGCAACGAGTTTCTGACGCGGGCGGCACGGTGACCGATCTTCCTGCGCATGGGTTCTATCCCCATTTTCTGCCGGATGGACGCCACTATCTGGCCACACACGACAACAATGCGGAGCCGGCGCAGCCCGGAGTGTGGCTGCACTCGATGGACGGAGGAGAGTCACGGCGCGTCCTCCCCGACGTTGCCACCGCCGAAATCGTGGATGCGCAGCCCGGGAGCAGGGTGGGCGCGATTCTGTTCATTCGCGCTGGTACGCTGATGGCTTTGCCGTTTGATATGAGGCGGCTCGAAGCCACAGGTGACCCGTTCCCGGTGGCGGTGGGAATTGGCGTCGGCACAAACCTCCACTGGCTGGCTGCGTCATCGTTGAGCGGGGTGGTCGCTTATGTCTCCGGCCAGCGCAGCGACTGGGATTATGTCTGGCGGAATCGGCAAGGGAAGAATCTGGGCGGCGCCGGCCGGGCGGGCGGTGTGGCGATGATCTCCCCGGATGGAGAGCGGGTTGTGGGCGATCCTGATGGGAATATATCGGTGCTCGAATTCGCAAAGGGAATTACGACTCCGGTGGCCTTCAAGCCGCATGGGGGCCAGAATCCAATCTGGTCGCCGGACGGCGAGTACGTCGCGTACAACAACGGCACGGGCATTGCCCGGAAACGCGCCAACGGGGCAGGCACCGAAGAAACTCTGCTTCGGGCCGACAACCTGGCCGTCCCCAAGAGTTGGTCGCCGGATGGAAAGTACATCATCTACGCGCAAATCGATCCGGGCACCGGGGCGGACCTGCTGGCGCTTCCGGTCGAGGGGGATCGACATCCATTGGCATTGGCCCAGACCACGGCCAATGAGGATCAGGGACAATTTTCGCCCGACGGGCACTGGGTGGCTTACACCTCAAACGAGTCCGGCGTGAGCGAGATTTATGTGATTCCCTTCCCGCCTACCCCCAACGGCGGCCGATGGCAGGTGTCGCGAGGCGGCGGCGTGCAGCCCCGCTGGCGCCGCAACGGCAAAGAGCTCTTCTACATTTCGCCTGACTGGAAAATGATGTCTGTGTCGTGGAGCGCCAAGCCCAATTTCCAGGCCGGCACACCGCAGCCCCTCTTCGACACCGAAATGGTAGACACCGGAATCCGCACCGGCCCGATGAGTTGGGACATCTCGCCTGACGGCAACCGGTTCCTCATCATCAGCGAGAACTCCGCAAAGACTTCGCCCCTGAATGTAATTCTTAACTGGCGGGCGGGCCAAGAAAGATAGCCTCGCTCACGGGCGCGGCCCGTTCCCCCAAACTCATTTGTCGCGGTAGGGACGATCATCGCTGACCGCCCCCCGCACAGATCCGCACGAGCGCGTCTACGCATGCGGCTCTTATGAAGGATGGGTGGCGTGGAAGCGAGCTTGAGGGTAGGGGTGCAGGATGCGAGGGCGTGGTATCCACCTTTCGAAGATCGGAGTGAG
>DASXGD010000283.1:0-4095 GCA_036489245.1 Occallatibacter sp.
TGCCCAAGGTGGACGTGATCATGATGGGGCACATCCTGCACGACTGGAATCTCGAGGAAAAGAAGACACTGATCTCCAAGGCATATGAGGCTCTGCCGGCTGGCGGAGCGTACATCGTCTACGAGTCCATCATCGACGACAATCGCTCGAAGAATACGTTCGGGCTTCTGATGAGCCTCAATATGCTGATCGAAACGCGGGGAGGCTTCGATTACACGGGAGCTGACTGCATCGGCTGGATGAAAGAGGCGGGCTTCCGCGAGACGCGGGTCGAGCATCTCGTGGGACCGGATTCCATGGTGATCGGAATCAAATAATCGGGCCCATGAAAATAATGGTGGCCCGGCGGCCGGTTTTGAAAACAGCGGCCTGCCGGGCCACAACTGCTGCAGGATGAGCGCAGGTGCGCCTATGACAATCCATCGAATGGGCTGCTCACCCGGTGGGCGAGAACTGCCTTTGTCGGCCGGGAAACCTTTCTCCGTAACCCTCATCCCACTGTGCTGCATTGCGAGGAGGATAAGGAATGGACAATGTTTTCACTGCCGGCGAACCGATCCTGTATTCGGGTGTCTACCGCATCACGCATTATCCACCGCATGTGTGCGAGGAAACCATCACGCTCTCGAGGGGGAACGCGTTTCCCCAGTGCGTCGATTGCGCGCAAGTGTCCTTCATGCTCCTCAACGAATTCATCGGCGTCGATCTTCTTTACGATTTGCTGGAACCGGCAAGCGCTTCGAGATCACGGGATTGGCGGGTGTGAGAGGAGGAGGGAGGGTCACTCAGTTGAGAGGCCGGTCGGTCCAGAGAGCTTTATCGGCGATGGATTTTACCGGATAGAGGCGGCCGGCGAGGAGCTGTTCGACTTTGGGCTGAAAGGTGTCCTGGGCGAACAGCCATTTACGATCACCCGTGCCCCATTCCTTTGACAACTGGTCTTCGCTCAGAAAGATTTTGGGTGCGTCGGGATAGCAGGAACCCCACAAGAGCGACGATCCAGTGCCGTGCGGCGAGCAGGGCTCGAAGACGAGGTAGGCCGGTTTGCCCAGGAAGTTGTGGGTATAAAAGACCACCGAAGAAGCGTCGGACTGATCTCCATAGATGATGAAGGAGTCGGCCGGCGAGCCCTTCTGGACAATGACGTCGGCGAGTTGCTTGGAGCTGAGCATGGGCTCGAAGCGCGCGAACGCGATGTGCGCGGCCACCAGGAACAGAGCGCAGGTGAGCGCGAGGGTTGTGGTCGCGGCCAGGTGTTTGTGCCTCAAGCGCAGAAACCAGCTCACGGCGGGGCCCATGAGGAGAGTCACCGCGGCCATGGCCGCGGGCAGGCGCAGGGCGGCAAAGGATGGTCCGGTGAGGTCGAAGAAGTGGGACATGGAAAGCGTGTAGCCGCCCACGTCGCGGTGGGCGAGCAGGGTGCCGATGTCGGCGACGAAGGGCAGGCTGCGCGACTCCCACAAACACCAGAGGAGAGCCGCGGCTGCAAGGACTCCGGCGATGGCGAATACCGCCTGTGCCCCGGTGAGCCAGGCGGTTCTTTCCCTGGTTTGGGCGGGAGCGCCGGTTAGGTCGGGGGCACGATTCTCTTCGATTCCGGAGAGCACCGCGGCAATGAGGATCAGAAGCGTGGGCCAGGCGGGAAAGGTGTAGTACTCCTGGTTGGTGGAGATGGAGAAGAACAACAGCACGAAGGCGGAATAGATGCCCAGAAGCCAGACGGAGCGGACGCGGAATTTGAGCTGCTGGACGTAGGTTGCTACGTCTTCGCGGGCGGCGTGGTCGAGATAAAAATCGATGGTCTGGCCGGCATCGCGGCGCAGGTGCTGGAGCCAGGAATGCCGACTGCGCCAGGCGACCACGATGACCGCCGGCATGAAGAGACTCCAGGGGAAGAGCCAGACCAGGTGCGCCAGCCAGTACCACACGACCGGCATGCGGTTGTAATCATGGGGGAAACGGGTGCCGAGGAAGCGGAAGACGTGTTCGTTGAGGAAATAGAAATACCAGAAGCCGTGCACGTTGCCGGGGGTAGGGTGGTTGCCGACGGGGTGGCCCTGATCGGGATTGGCGAGGCCGGCGAGAATGTGCCAGGGCGCGGCGATGGCGAGAAACAGCAGCAGGCCGGTCAGGGGCTTGAGATCGCGCCAGCGGCGCCATAGGCCGCTCAACAGCAGCAGAGGAAGGGCGGCGGCCACAAAGAAGAGGGGAGCGATGAGTCCCTTGGTGAGGAGCGCGAGCGCCAGGGACGCCCACATGCCGTAGAAGCGAATGGGGCGGCGGCTCTCCAGGCCGGTGATAAAGCTATAGAGCGCAAACAGCAGAAAGAACGAGAGCAACGCTTCGGGGATGGAGAAACGCGTAAAGAGGAAGGGCCCGATCGAGGTGAGCACTCCGAGGGCGGCATAGAATCCGGCGCGCGGTCCCCAGGCGCGGCCGGCCCATAGCCAGACCAGCCATGTGATTCCCAGAATAGCGAGGGAGTTGGGCAGGCGGGTGGCGAAGACATTTTCGCCAAAGATGCGATACAGAACGGCTTCGAACCAATAGGGAAGCGGTGGCTTCTCGAGATAGCGGATGCCGTCAACCTTGAGGGTGACCCAGTCGCCACTCTGGGCCATGTGCTGCGCGGCCTGGGCGTGGGAGGCGTCGGCATCGTCCAGCAGCGGGGGCGTGAACAGGGAACCAAGCTGGACGGCAGCAAAGATGACCGTGAGAACCAGCCACGCGGTGCGTGTGGACAGGCTCTGCCGGGGATGTGTTTGTATTTCCAAGGTCTTGGGCATGATGGAAAAATCGTGCAAAAGATCAGGATAGCAGCCGGGTTGATCGTGCATCCGGGCGTTGAACCCACCTCGGCCTTCGGCCTGGAAGCGCGGAAGAGGGTCGGGAGGGGCTGTGGGTTCGGTCTCCCTGCTGGATTGTTGCCGCGGCCAGATTAATCGCGGATAAATTTGCTCGCCCACGGATCACGAAACTGTCTAAATTTAAAAGGCGGAGTTGGAAGAGAGGTCGGGCTTATGCGAGTACTGGCTGGTCCGGTTTGTTTTCTTTCCTGTTTGGATGCGGCCTGGTTGGCCCCGGCCTGGCGTCGCTGGCGGCCCCGGCGCCGAATTTCACGATTGCTGCGACCAATGTGACGATGCCTTCGGGCGGGAGCATCGCCACCAGTCCCTTCACACTCACTTCGGTGAACAGTTATGCCGGTCAAGTACTTGTCAGTTGCGCGTACATGGGCGACAACATGGGGGCCAGGGTTCCGACCTGCGGAATTTACACCAACCCCAATTTTGCCCTGGGCGCGAATCAGACGGTGAAGGGCTCGCTTACGTTGTCTCCGTATGGCAAGGTGATTCCATTCAGTGCGGTGCGGCCTGGCATTGAGTCGCCGGGTGTGCCGGCGCTGGCAGCGGTGGTTCTCTGCTTCCTCGCACTGGGGCGGCGTTTGCGGGCCAGAGGGCGCTGGCTTGCGCTGCTGATTCTCGGGCTAGCCGGGATCGGCGGAATCACTTCGTGCGGGAGCGGCTTGTCGGGCTCGTTTCCGTATACGGTGACCGCCGTCGATAACAAGACGAATACCAGTGCAACTGCGACGATCATGGTGACGGTGCCGTAAAGGACGTGTCGAGGGTAGGTCTCTTCGGTTTCCCACCCTAGCTGCAAAAGACAAAAACGCCGGCCAGGATGGGGCACCCGGCGAACGCGGTGGCGAGGTATCCCACCCTAGCGCCGTCTCACGACACGCTAGAATGGGGCACCCGGAGTTGTTTTCCGCGCTGGCTAGAGTTGGTTTTGTGCTCTGCGGTAGCGGCGCCACAATAACCAGATTGGCGCGGCCAGGACAACGAACCAGAGGAGCAGGACAGGGCCGTATTCCTCGAAGAACAACACGATCGCCAGCAGGGAACTACCGGCGTTGTCGATGCCGGTGACGAAGGCATTGCGCATGCGGGTGCCGATGGACGAGGACGGCGGGTTGAACTGCGCCTTGTACTCTTCGGTGAGTTGCAGCTCGACGGATGCGAAGTCGACGCGATGCTCTAGCGCCTTCTGCTCGGCTTCCATGCGCTCAATTTCGCCGCGGGTGTTGGAGAT
>DASXGD010000445.1:0-14188 GCA_036489245.1 Occallatibacter sp.
TCGCGGACCCCCACGAACGGGTGTTCCTCCCGCGATGGGTGGCGCTCGTAGTCGAAATCGTGAAGCACCGCGGTCGTCGAGTAAAGCTGGACCAGCGCCTCCCGCTCCGCTCCCGACAGGGCGAGCCTGTCTGCTTCGGCCTCCCCATAAGCGGTCACGCATGCTTCCACCGCCAGGGCATGCTTGCGCAGACTTTCGCTCAGGGTCCACTCCGTCAAAAGCTGCCAGGCGCGTTCCCGGCCGAAAGCTTTACCACATTCCGTGTTAGTCGTCATCAAAAAAATCTCCGTGTTGCTGCATTTGGTTCGTGTTTCTTCGGGTTTTTCAGGGTATTATAGGGAAGACTTAGGGTTGACCCTAAGTTTCTACTTGACAATTATGGTTCATCCACCTCAAAGTAGCACAAGTAGTGGTGCTGAAAAGCGCCCCGGTCGCCCCGCTCTGGCGCTCCGCGAACAACCCATGGCCACAGCTCTTGTGAGTGTTGAGACTCGCGAAGTCGTGCGCTGCGAGTACTGCGCACTGGTGCAGTACAGGACCAGCAATTCCCTTTGCAGAAAATGCCATAAGCCGCTGGATATCGAAGAGCCGATCGTGCTCGGGCCGCAGCCGCTGCCCAGCCCTTCGATTCACAACTCGGCAGAGGCCGGCCTGCACGTCGCAGGCCAGGTTCGGGATATTCGCAAAGCACGTCATCTGAGCCAGCGACAACTGGCCAGCCGCATGCAGGTCCCGCGCACCTATATCTCCAAAATCGAAAACGGCAAAGCCGTTCCCACCCTCGGTTCGCTCGAGCGTCTGGCGGAAGCGTTGGAAGTCGACGTCTGCCACCTGGTGCGCGACGCGCGCAGTCGGCGCGATGAGGAGGTAGCGGCGGTCCTGTCCGATCCGTTCCTGGCCGAGGTTGCAGCATTGCTGCCGCGCCTGGATTCGCTGCAGCGCACCCTGTTTTACGGGGCTTTGCGGGATAGGGCCGCGGGCCAGCGCCGCACGGCTTAATCAGCGCGGCGCGGGGAGCCCTGGCCGCGCGAAGACAGGGAGACCTGTCGCTGATTGGTTCCTGCAGTCAGCGGTATCGCCAGCGGGTGGTGTGGTTCGTACAGGCCGAGGTGTGTGCCGCCCGGCAATCTGATACTGCTGACGACACCCCATCGCGCCTCCTGAATTTCACCGTGTTCCACGCCCCTGGCGATCAGCATATCGAGCGTTTCCCTCAGGTTGTCGCACATCAGGTAGACCGTGGCCGCGGCCAGGTTCTGGCCCTCCTGAGGTTGGGTAAGGCCTTTCTCCGCCGGGTGAATGGCCACTTCTGCGGGCGGAAGCGCGAAGATGAGCCATCCGTGGCCTGCATCCACGTGGGGGAGATCCAGCACGTCACGGAAAAAGGCGCGATCGGCCTCCGGATCGACGCTGTTGAGCAGCAGGTGCGCGCCGTGAATCATGCATGAATTGTAGCGTTGGTGCTGTCCTGCACGGCCAAAATTCAGGCGATTTCCGCATCTAACAACTTGAATTGCGGCACCAGCGCGGTTGTGCTAGGGTCGATAATGATTTCAGTCCTTCCGTCGAATTCATATCGTTTGCGGCCGGGCGGAAGGAGTGCCGTGGACCCGGGTTGCGGGACGACGAACTGAAACATCCGCCCCCGAAAAACAGGCTGAACAGGCCCCCCGCAGCAGCCGCGAAGAAGAGTCGCCGGATCAGGAGCAAAAGGCAGGTCATTTGTATTCTGCAGGCACGTCGCGTATCCACGAACTCACACCGGAAGAGCGCGCCGTTTATGCGACGCTGAAACCGGAGTGCCTGCCTAACCATGTGGCCATCATTATGGATGGCAACGGCCGGTGGGCTGGAAATCGGTCCCTGAAGCGCTTCCTCGGCCATCAGCAGGGCGCCAAGAGTGTGCAGATGGTTACCGAGACAGCATCGCGCATCGGCCTGCCCTGGCTCACCCTCTATGCATTTTCACTGGAAAACAACCTTCGCCGTCCCAAGGCGGAGGTCAATTTCCTGATGCGCCTGCTCAAGACCTACCTCGAGAACAACGTGCAGCGCATGATGGATAACAACGTGCGCATCCGCTATATCGGACGCACCCACGAATTGCCGCGGGAGGTCCAGGACAGGATGCAGTGGGCCGCCGACACCACCGCGCGCAACAGCGGAACCACCCTGACCCTGGCGCTCAACTACGGAGGCCGCTCCGAGATTGTGGATGCCGTCCGCTCTCTGGCCGAGGAGGTCGCCGGTAAGCACCTCACGCCGGAACGGATCTCCGAATCCGACATCAACCGCTACCTCTATACCGCCCACATGCCCGATCCCGATCTCCTGATCCGCACGTCGGGCGAGATGCGCATATCAAACTACCTTCTCTGGCAGATCGCCTATACCGAGATCTACGTCACCGAACGCCTGTGGCCCGATTTCCGCGGCATCCATCTGCTCGAAGCCATCGCGGACTTCCAGCGCCGAGAACGTCGATTCGGAGGCCTGAGCGACAGTGTCGGCGCCACCGACGAAGAAGCTGAGCACGCGAAGATTGCCGCCAGCTGAGGCCGACCGGGAAAGTATTTGCTCCGATCATTGAACCAACTCCGTACTCGTCAACGCGCCCCTTCCCTCCGTACTGTATCCTCAACCCATCGATGAAACGGATACTGACCGCTGCTGCCCTGATCCCTCTAGTTCTTGTTCTGGTGTTTCTCGGTCCCCGATGGCAGTGGCTTTTCACCCTGGTAACAGCGGTAGTGTCCGCTCTTGCGAGCTGGGAATATCTGACCTTGGCCCGGCAGAAGGGTGCACAGGCCCCGCGCCTTGCGGTGGCGATCGCTATTTTGGTGCTGTTTGCCGCCACCTTCCAGTGGCCTGATCAAGTCGCCTCCATCGTCGGGATCCTCAGCCTGACCCTTCTTCTGATCTGCACCTTTTCCAGTCCCATCGCCCGCGTGCTTCCCGACGCATCCAATGCTGTGTTCTGCCTGCTTTATGCGGGGTTCACCCTGATCTCGCTGCCCGCTCTTCATGCCCAGCACAACGGCCCCTCGCTGGTGGTTTTTCTGCTCTGCGTGGTGTGGGCCGGAGATATCGCCGCCCTGTACATCGGCCGTCCCTTTGGCCGCCGCAAACTGGCGCCAACCCTCAGCCCCAACAAAACCTGGGAAGGCTCGATCGCATCTGTTGCGGGAAGCCTGCTGGCAGCGGGCGGGCTTCTCGGCATCTCGGAATACCTGGCGGGCTGGAATTCGGTCGCTCTCTCTTATACCGATGAGGTCTGGTGGTACTGGCTGGTTCTCGCGGTCATCGTGAATATCGCGGCCCAGGTGGGCGATCTGGCCGAGTCCGCGCTCAAGCGTTCCGCAGGCGTGAAAGATTCAGGGACCCTCCTGCCCGGCCATGGAGGCATCCTCGATCGTATCGATGCCCTGCTGCTGGCCGCTCCGGCGCTTTGGTACGCTCAACTTATCCACCAGCGGTTCTAAAGACAGCTTCTAGCCGCTAGCTCAGGGTGGGGGTTGTCAGAACTTTGTGGCCTAGTTCACGCCAGGTGGTCGCGGTTCTTTATGCTAGAAGCTAGGAGCTAGTAGCTAGGAGCTGTCTTGAAACGACTCGCGATTCTCGGCTCCACCGGCTCCATCGGCCAAAGCACTCTTTCCATCGTCGAACAGTTTCCGGAGCGTTATTCCGTGGCCGCGCTGGCCGCCGGCCGCAACGTTGATGAAGCCTTCGCCCAGGCAGTCCGCTGGCGCCCGCAGGTCGTTTCCCTCGCGACTGCTGAACTTGCCGACGAGCTCACCGTCCGCCTGCAGCGGGCCGGCGTCTCCGGGATTCGGATCGTCCACGGTACCGAGGGCACCGTCGCCTGCTCCACCTTGCCCGAAGTGGACTTTGTGGTTTCCGCGATTGTCGGCGTGTCGGGTCTTGAAGCCACCCATGCCGCCATCCTGGCGGGAAAACCGGTCGGCCTGGCAAACAAGGAGTGCATGGTGGCCGCGGGCGAAATCCTCACGGCAGCCGCCCGGGAGCGAAACGTCCCTATCCTGCCTATCGACAGCGAGCACAACGCCATCCACCAATGCATGCGCGTGGGGGCGCACGCGGAGGTCAAGACCATCTGGCTGACGGCATCCGGCGGACCCTTCCGCCACACTCCTGTCGAGCAGTTTGCTTCCATCACCCCCGAACAGGCCCTGAAGCATCCCACCTGGGTCATGGGGCGGCGCATCACCATCGACTCCGCTACCATGCTCAACAAGGGTCTGGAGATCATCGAAGCCTGCCGCCTGTTCGATGTACCGCCCGGCAAGGTGCGGGTGACGGTCCACCCGCAGTCCACCGTCCACTCCCTGGTTGAATACGTGGATGGCTCAATCCTGGCCCAGATCTCGGTCACGGACATGCGTCTCCCCATTCTCTATGCGCTTGCCTACCCGGAGCGCCCCGCCTCGAACCTGACCTTCGATCTGGCATCCCTCCGCAATCTCGATTTTGAAGAGCCCGATTTTCAACGTTTTCCATGCCTTCGCCTGGCCTACGAGGCAGCCGAGAAGGGCGGCTCCCACTGCATCGCTCTCAATGCCGCCGACGAAGTCGCCGTCGAAGCATTCCTCGAACGCCGCATCCCCTTCACCGGAATCCCGGATACAATTGAAAGGGTGCTTGCTTCCACGCCCGAAGCGCATCCGGCCACCATTGCCGAGGTGCTCGCAGTGGACCGGGAGGCGCGCAGGCAGGCGGGAACGCTGGTGGCTTGATTCGCGTATGTCAAGTTCAAGCATCTTTATCCGCGAATCTGGGGACCGAACCGCCAAAGGACTTGTCGCTTAATCTATGCAAAATCTCCACGATGTTGTAGTTGCCATCGTCGCCTTCATCGTCCTGATCGGCGTGATGGTTGTAGTTCATGAATTCGGCCATTTTGCCGTGGCCAAGCTGTGCGGCGTCCGCGTTGAGTCGTTCTCCGTGGGCTTCGGGCCTCGGCTCTTTGGCATCAAGCACGGCGATACCGATTACAAGATCTGTCTGCTGCCGTTGGGCGGTTATGTAAAGATGACCGGCGAGAACCCGTCGGAGGGCGAGCCTGTGAACGATCCCGGCGCGTTCACCTCCCATCCGCGATGGCAGCGCATGCTCATCGGCCTTGCGGGGCCGGTGGCCAATTTCATCCTGGCCTTCGTGCTCATGGTCTTTTACTACTACTTCATCAATGAAGTCCCCAAGAATGTCGTAAGTCAGACCTCGATTGAATGGGTGGTTCCCGGTTCGGCAGCGGCCCAGGCCGGCCTTGAAACCGGCGACACCATCCGCCATTTTGATACTGTCGAGAATCCTGACTGGATGCAAGTCGGCAACCGTTCCTCGCTCAACCTCAACCAGACCGTGCCCGTCACCGTGGAACGCGGCGGGAAACAGGTTCAGCTGTCGCTGCATATCCCTCAAGTGGCCAAAGGGCAGGACTTCGATCTAAACGACGCCGGCATCCTTCCCCAAATCAATCTGGGCCCCATTGGCGTGGACGAAGTTCAACCCGGGACCCCGGCCCAAAAGGCTGGCTTGCGCAAGGGCGATCAGATTCAGACCGTCGATGGCCACGAGTTCCACTATGTCGGCACGCTCCTCGCCTACATGCAAGCCGGCCAGGGTAAGGCTCTGACCCTGGGTGTGCTCCGCGACGGCAGTCCGGTCACGCTTGTTGCGACCCCTGCCCGGCTCGATTCCGGTTGGAAACTCGGCTTTCAGGCGATGGGAACCCCGTCGCGCATGGACCCGCTGCCTTTCCCGAAAGCCGTGTCCCAGGCCAAGGTGTTTTGCCGCGACAACTCGTTCTTGATTGTTGAAGTGCTGGGCCGCCTGTTTACCCGCAAAGTCGCCGTGTCGCAGCTCTCCGGTCCCGTCGGTATCGCCCGCATGGCCGGCCAGGCCGCGGAAATGAAGGGCTACCTTCCCAAGTTCGGACTGGCCGCTGCCATCAGCATCAACCTCGGCATCCTGAACCTGATGCCGTTTCCGATTCTGGACGGCGGGCTGATCCTGCTGCTGCTGATCGAGAGCGTGCTGCGCCACGATATCAGCCTCAACGTCAAGGAACGAATCTACCAGGCCGCCTTCGTGGTGCTGGTCGTCTTCTTCGCCTTCATCATCTTCAACGACGTGACCAAGCTGCCGATTTTCACTCATATCAAGCCGTAAAGCAGTTGTCATTGATCAGTTGTCGGGTTTCAGTCAAAGACTGCGAAGACGGCGGAGTCATCACCAGGTCTCGGACAACTGAAAACTGAGAACTGAAGAGTTTCTAAAGCGAGCACGCACGATGCCCACGATCACCCGCCAGAGGGTGCGCTATGCCGAGACCGACCAGATGGGCATTGTGTACTACGCCAATTACCTGGTCTGGTTTGAAATCGGCCGCGTCGAGGTTCTCCGCACCCTGGGCCTGACTTACCATGAGCTTGAAACCCAGCACAAGCTGATCCTGCCGGTTGTCGAAGCTACCTGTCGCTACCGTGCTCCGGCCCGCTACGACGATGAAATTCTCATTGAAGCGCGGCCCTCGCTCCTGCGCGGATCGGTGCTCAAGTTCGCCTACCGCATTCTCCGTGCCGCCTCTGACGGGGAAGAGCCAAGGTTATTGGCAGAAGGCGAAACGGTCCACGTGGTTTGCGATGAGAATCTGAAGCGTAGGGCGCTGCCCGAAGAGTACGCCAAGGCCCTCAAATCCATGATGACGCCGGGCTGATTGCCGGGGCGCCGCGTCTCGTCATTGCGCAATCATGCGCGCGCTTTTGCATTTTCTTTCGAAGGGTTCTGCCACAATTAGAGGGGGAGGAGAGGATCAAAGTGCGGCGGCAGGGCATAACCCCGGGGCACCGATAACAATTCCGTTTCGTTTTGAGCGCTCCAGGACGCCAAATCGGCCGTTTTGGACCGTTTAAATTTGCAGGATGGCGTCCATATCCACATTTTCTTCAGTAACTTGCAGTGGATAATTCGAGCAAATGAGGGTACCCCTCCCCCCCCGGTACTGTGAAACTGTGAGTCGATTGTTGGGATCAAGTCACGACCAGGCTTCGAAGCTTGTGAGAAATCCAGACAAAGCCAGCCAGTCTGTCTTCGAACCGGTAAAGTCACATTTTGCGTTTACGGCAATATAGTTGCTGAAAGCAACTATATTGCCGTAGGCTGATTTCATGTCGATCCGCACCACCGTCGAGCCAAAAATTGCAGAACAGGTTTCCGCGGTGCGAGAATTCAACCGGTTTTATACCGCGCGGCTCGGGCTTCTTCGCAGGCGTCACCTCGACGGCGATTTCTCATTAACCGAATCGCGCATCCTTTACGAGATTGGCAATTGTCCCCGGATAACGGCATCGGTGCTGAGGGAAACACTCGGACTCGATGCGGGTTACATCAGCCGTTTACTGGCTTCGCTGACGAGGCGGAGGCTTGTACGTCAAACGACATCGAAGAGCGACGGCCGGGAGAAGCAGCTCACACTCACGACGTTGGGCGAGAAAGCGCTTGCTCGAATCAACGAGCGGTCCGCGGCCCAGGTGGAAGAGATGCTTGCAAAGGTGGACGCCACCGATCGGCAAACCATTGTCACTTCGCTTGAAAGAGTGCGAAGGATTCTGAGTGGGAATGCGATCCCCGCAGTGCGGATCGAACGCTTGACCGCCGTTGATGCCGATGCGCTCGCGATTCTCGAAGAGTATTACGAAGCCGTTCATGTTGTGCAGCGTGACAGCCCGGCGAGCATGCGCGGAATTATCAATGAGCCTGGGTCCGGAATGTGGCTGGCTTACCTGGGGAACGAGGTACAGGGCTGCGTAGTGCTGCGAAGTCTTGCATCCGTGCACCATGCGAGCGAATGCAAGCGGCTTTATGTCAAACCGGGGGCTCGCGGAAACAATATTGCGGGCAAGCTCCTTGATGCACAGGAACAGTACGCCAGAAACACCGGCGTGGAATGGATCTACCTGGATAGTTACGACGACTTGAAGGCCGCCATTGCCTTATATGAACGACGGGGCTACGAGCGGTGCGAGCGCTACAACGACAATCCGCAAGCAACCTTGTTTATGCGGAAAAGGATCGTCCAGGATGCAAGGTGTGTCCCGATCCGTTGAAATCTTGCTGATGGGCAATCAAGTTAGCCGCGATCCCGGTCACCACTAGTGGAATTGGCTGTAAATTGGGGACAGGCGCCGAAGCGACCTGGAGGTGTTCTACGGTATTCGCCACGAAATGGCGCAGGGGAAAGCTCTCCCTGGTGTTGCTTTCGTTGTTCCTGCTGTGTTCCGCACCTGCGGCGCCGCAAAAGGCCAAGCCCGCGAAAAAGCCGGCGAGTCCATTAGCACAAGCGGCACCAGCGGCCTCCGCGCCCGATGCGGCGCCAGCACCTCCTCCCGATCCGCTGGGTCGCTCAACGCCGCACGGGTGTGTCGTCGGCTTCCTGATCGCTGCTCAAGAGCAGGACTACGTTCTCGCCGCGCAATATCTGGACTCAAAGAAATCGCCCGATGCCTCCAAGGAACTGGCCCGACAATTACAGGCCGTACTGGATCAGGGCCTGTCGGCCAACCTGGCCGGTCTCTCTCGAGAGACTCAGGGTGATTTGCTCGATAACCTGCGGAATTCGCGCGAACTGGTGGGGACAGTAAAGACAGAAGACGGAAGTCTGGATATTTGGCTCGACCGCGTGCAACGCCCCGGGGAAGCGCCGATCTGGCTTTTCTCCTCAGAGACATTGGCGGCTATTCCAAAGGTCAGCGGGGAACTGCAAAGGCCCTGGCTCGAGGGGAAATTCCCGAGCTGGATGGTCGACACGCGCGTGTTCTCTTTGCCCTTATGGCGCTGGACGATCCTGTTAGCTTCGCAACTGCTAATTCTGCTGGTGGTCTGGTTGATCAACCGGCTCGTTCAGGCGCTGCTGGGCAGGGCGATGAGACGAATACTACCGGAGACGGGACACCATACGGTGGGCCGTCTGCGAGGCCCGACTTTCATACTACTGCTAGCCGCAAACGTTCAGTTGGCGTCGAGATATTCGTTTTCTGTGCTGGGACGTGAGTATTGGCATGGGGCCGCGGTCGTGCTCGCAGTCAGCGGCATTGCGTGGTTCATCGTCAGGATCAGCGACCTGGCACTCGTATTCCTCATTCGGGAGAAGTCGGGCAGTATCGCTCCGGAGCGGGCGACATTCCTCTCCGTCGCGGCCAGAGTGTTCAAAATTGTCGTTGTGTTGTTCGCATTCCTGGCAATCTTGAGCCACGCGGGAGTGAATGTAAGTGCGATGTTGGCGGGCCTCGGAATCGGCGGCATCGCCCTGGCGCTCGCCGCACAGAATACACTGCAGGACTTCTTCGGCGGGATCGCTATTACGGCCCGAAGAGCCGTTCGGGTGGGGGATTCCTGCAAGATTGGCGACGCTACCGGCACGGTCGAGGACATCGGCCTGAGCTGCCTCAAGTTGCGCACATCCGACCGCTGTGTCGTTTCGCTGCCGAATGCAAAGGTTGCGCAGCAGGGGATTCAGAATTTATCTCTTCGAGACAAGTTCTGGGTGCATCAGATTGTCAACCTTCGCGTCGATACTTCGGCCGAGCAGGTCAGTACCGTGCTGGAGGAGATCAACCGCGCACTACTGAACGACGACAAAGTCGAGAAGACGTCGGCGAGTGCGCGGCTGATCGAGCTCGATCCCACCGGGTTGCGCGTCGAGATTTCCGCGTACCTGATGCTTCCCCCGGCGGATGGAGCGAGATGCTCCGCGGCACAGGAGAAGATTATTCTTGCGGTGCTGAAGATCATCGAAGCCGCGGAGACAGGCCTGGCGGCGCCCATGCAGACGGCAAGCTCTCTCGTGAAGACATAGCGGTGCTATTTCTTATCGTTGCACTCTCTTCAACACCAGCGGAATGCTGGAAGGAATCTTCCAGGAAGCGTCGATGGAGGGATCCGAGCCGTCGGGTGCAGGCCCAATCGCAGGCGCGTCGGCCGGCTTTTCGGGAGGCTTGGGCATCTCCCACCCGAGATTGATGGAACGCTGGAGTTCGATCCGATCGCTTTCATCGTGCCGGTGTAGCTATTGCCAGCCGCTTTGAAGCTGATCGAGCTGCCGTCCATCACGGCGTGAAAAGGTTTTCATTTGTTCTCCCGTCAAACCAGATGTTCGGCCGCTGGGCCGGAAAACAGCTGTGAATTGTAATCAGAATTCTTGGCGACCGAAGTATACGCCCTGACCGTAGTGTCGACAAAAGACGGTTGAGCGGACCCGCATACCGGGTAGCTCGAAGGCGGCGCGAACATGAGTTAAGGCGGTTGTCGATCGCCTGGTGTTACTTCATGCTGCTCATGGTGGGGGTGATCCAGGAGAAGACGAAATCTGTAATTTCGGGGAATTGGGCTACGATCAGGCCCAGGGCCGGAACCCCGACAAAGCTGAGCATGCGCAGCCAGAAGTGCGACCCGAGCGCTCCAGGTTCGGTGTTGGTGATGTGGCTCAGGGTGCTGTCTCGATCAAGGCCGGCGAACACCGTCCCCACGACGGCTCCGATCATCAGCAAGAGGAACAGGAGCGCAATTGAAATCGTGGGCCGCGGTGTGAAGGGATAGAAACCGACCGAAAGCGCTATCGCCGCAAAGATGCCGACCATCGAAAGGACCATGGTGCGCATCCTGCCGAGCAAGTTCTGGAGATAACCCACATACGTCAGGCAGACGAATTCTTCCGCCGCCTGCACGGGAGGTTTGTCGCTCAGCTTGATTCCTTCGTGCGCCGGTGCGCCTTCGGCGGGCGTCTCATGAATGGCCAGGGAACTCCGTTCATCCTCCCATTCCGGGACCAGCAGATCTTCCAGAATCATCTCGGTGCAGTCCCGGAATGTAAGGCGTATGGCTCGTGCAGACACGTCGTTCACCATGGCGAAGTCTTTGTCGTCGTCGAGCCGTCCACCGATGAAATGCCGCCCGGCCTGCCACGTGGTACGCACGGACTCGTGCAGCGCGGTGGTTCCGCATTTGGGCCATTCAACGCTGTCCATTTCGTTGCGCAGATGGAGCAGGGACTCCATCTGGCGAGAGAAGATTTTGTAGCGCGCGCGCGAAGAAGTGCCGCTGAATCTCCACAGCGATCGCATCGACAGGCCCTGCAAGGCGGCGAACGTGCGCCTCAACGGATAGCGGTCCAAGGCCTGCAGCAGGCGCTTGAGGACCAGCCAGGTGGAATAGAACTGCATGGCCTCAAGCAGAATCAGATAGAGAGCGATGGCAACCAGGACGTGGAAGGTGCGGTTAAATGCTGCGTTCTCCATGGTGTGCAGAACCATGTCGAATGCCTGCATCCACGCGCGCTGCAGCACTACCGCGAGGAGCAGGACAAGAAAGAGCGGAAGCAGGTAGAGAAGGAACGTCTGCTTTTCGAATCGCGGAAAGGGCAGTGCAGCCCGCTCGATTCCGTCAGCCAGCTGATTCCCGAGCTTGGAAAGGCGTTCCTGCACGCTGCGGGGAAGGACGGGACGTCCATCGCCGAGCAATGCCAGGCCCGCCAGCGACTGCCAGAACCACCAATAGAACCCTACGAGCAACGCGATGAGGGCAACTACGGGCGAAACTCCGCTGGTCAGATGGACGGAGCGATAGGCGGTGGTCACCGCGCTTTCGCTGGGACGGCCAAATTCAAAAATCAGCCATCCGGCGGCAGCGAACAACACGATGGCCGCAAGCATGGAGGCGGTCAACACGGAATAAAGGCGCAGCCCGGATGGCGTGCCGCTTTCGGTTTTGCCGGCTTTTTGTTTTTTGCGACGGCTCGACTGACCCGGCGCCAGCTCAAGCGGCTTGCTCCACCACTTGAGTTCAACCAGCGCCAGCGCGCAGGCGGCCGCGGTGGCGACTCCCATGATCAAGGTCCAGATCTTGTCCATGAAATCGAGCCAGTCAACGATCCTGGCCGAAGTGAGAAACAGAATCATCAACAGGGAACAGATCACCGCCCAGCTTGCGGCGATCAGGGCGGGTCCGCGCCGGCTCTCGAAGCGGGTGAATTGCACGAACATGCCCAGATCGGGGCGACTGTAACCATAGCGGCAGGCAAAATAGTGCATTCCGAATACCAGCAGCGCAAGCACGCAGAAGAAGCGCCAGGAACTGGAGAGGCTCAACTGGCGGGGCTTGATCGGCGTGTCGAGCGGCGATTGGCTCTGGCTCTTCATGACCTGGGCCAGGTTGGAAAAGCGCTTTGTATTCCCCAGTTGCTGGTTCAACGTCGCGAGAGGCCAGTAGCCGTCCCGCCCGATCACTGCAAGCCATGTAGCCGGTTGCGATGTGAGTCCCTCTTGCCGATCCCAGAAGGGAAACGCGTAATCAGGAATGTCGGATTTCGCGGCGTGCTGGAATGGTGCTGTTGAACGTGTCTCCTCGGAAGTTGCGTCGGGATCGGTGATGAGGTAGCGGGTGGCCAGATAGCCGCCTTCCATGGTGTAACCGCCGAAGACCCGGTGGGCATGTTGCGCAGGAGTCTGGACCTGCTGTGTCCAGTCCTGTCCACGGGGAAGAAGAGGAAAGCTGGAGAGGGCAACGACACCGCGAAATTCGGTTGAATCTACCTCGCGGCCGAAGAGCAGGTCGGTTCCCATGGTGACGATGTATGCCTCGGGATAGGCCCGATGCAGGAAGCGGGTCAGAAACAAATAATCAAGACTGTTCGTGCTGCGGAGGATGATGTACCGGATCCCGTGGGTCTTGAGGGTATTCACGATTCCGTACATCTGGGCTTCCTGGGTAAGGGCAATGTTTGTGCCGCTGAAAAGCTGGACGGTATCGGTGTCATTGCGCTCGGCCGCGGGAGGTTCGTCACGCAGGACCGTATGGGGCGTGGTGGTGTCACCTTTCGAACCGGAAAAGATGGATTGCTCCTGATAGGCCGAACGCAGGGCGGAGATGTCGCGCGGATAATAAAGGTGAACCGGCCGGTCGCTGGGAGAATAGTCGGGACTGCAGGAGCCTTCCTGATCCGTCAACTGTCGTTCGGCCGAACGGGCCGCCGCATCGGCGCTGCTGTTCGACGTTGGGTCGCGCAGGCGTGCGGCCGCGTCGGGCAAGCCGCCATACGTGGTTTCGTCTTCGGATAAAACCGCAACCTCCGACAGGCGATGACCACGATCCTCTAAATAGCGGTAAAAGCGATCGGACTGCAGAGCATCGTTTTCTTCGAAATCAGAGATGCGCACCGGAAGCCGTATGGTTGTGGGCGGAGGGGTTGCGGGCGCGAGCGGGGGATTCAATTCGCGCTCGAGCCAGCGCCAGGAAGCGCAGCCCCGAATCCGGCCCGAGTAGAGCAGGGTACTCGAGAAAGTGCCTGCATACATGCCGGCCGGTTCCAGAGCGCGCACGAATGAGGGCATAGAACCGGAAAAGTTTGGCCCGAGTACGCGCAGCACTTTGTCGGGCCGCGTTTTACTTGCGTATTTGTCGATCCAGTGAAGAGCGTTGTCCCATTGGGTCCGGTTCAATCCATCGGTGGGCTTTTCCGCGATTACAAATATCAGCATTCCGCAGCGGAAAAGGGCATCTCCTGTAAGCGGAGTTCGGGGGGCAACTTCTTTGCAGGTCTTGTCACCGACGCCCGACATGGATTTCCGGAACAGCAGCAACCCCGGGCAGGCTTCTAGCCGGGCGGATTCCTGGGACTCGGCCTTTCGGTCGGCAAGACTTCCGGATTCGGTGCTGGTGTTCTTCCACGGAAGCCAGGACGAATCGTAGGTATATTTTTCGTCCTGCGCAGCTTGTTGGATGGCCTCAAGCGTGCGGTCGAATTGAAGACTCAAGTGGGTGTGACGCGGATCCGGAACGGTGACAATCATGAGGCGGATGCCCTCGGGTAGTCCTCCCGCCTGCAAGTGATTTGAGTCGTCAGTTCCATAAACGAAACGGTCGATCAGTTCCGCGATCTCGCCATCGCCGTCTTCTTTCTTCTGACCATTTTCGGGATTCGCTGTATTGGCGGCCGGCAATTCGAATGCCGGGCACGCGGTGGTCTTGTGGACCTGCATTTTGGGCTCGGGCCGGGCCGCTTCGGCGGCGCTCACCTCGGAGGTTTCCCTGATTGCCGCGGGCCCGCGTGTGAACCGAATCCCAGTGAGAAGGAACGCGAACAAGGCCAGAAATCCCGCCCCACGCTTCATGATCC
>DASXGD010000463.1:0-6082 GCA_036489245.1 Occallatibacter sp.
TCTTTCGGAGGCCGAGATTCCCGTAATCGCTCACCTGGGCCTTACTCCGCAGAGCGTGCATCGCATGGGCGGCTACCGCGTGCAGGCGCGGACTACCGAAGCGGCCATGCGATTGAGAGCCGACGCCCATGAACTCGCAGAAGCGGGAGCGGGTGTGCTTGTTTTGGAAGGCGTGCCCCGTGAAGTGGCCGCAAGGATTACCGCCGAACTCGCCATCCCCACGATCGGCATCGGCGCCGGACCGGACTGCGATGGCCAGATCCTGGTGTTCCACGATCTGGTCAACATGACGTTTGCTCCGCCGGCCAAGTTTGTGCGGCGTTATGGCGATGCGTCGGGGCTCATCCGGGGCGCGGTCGAGCACTATCGCGAAGACGTGGAGCGGCGGGTATTTCCGTCGGATGAGGAAAGCTATCATCTGCCAGCACCGGCGCGGATAGTTTCCGGCACGGACACCGACGACGTGGACGCGGTTGTGAACCAGGACGCCCGTCAGGATTTCGGAGCATAGCCCGGCTCGATGGAAGTACTTCGTACCGTCCTCGACCTGCGGCTGCGTGTCCCTGCGCAAGGCTACAGTACTGCGGAGCTTGATCTGGACTGATGGAAATCCTTCGAACCGTCCAGGAGCTGCGCGAGCGGGTGCGCGCCGACCGCAAGCAAGGAAGCACGATCGGTCTAGTGCCGACGATGGGGGCGCTGCACGCGGGGCATGCTTCGCTGATTCGCGCTGCGCGAACCGAGTGCGGCCTGGTCGCGGTCAGTATCTTTGTCAATCCCACGCAATTCGGGCCCAACGAGGATTATTCGCGCTATCCACGCACGTTTGAGGCCGATTGCGCGCTGGCCAATGCGGAGGGCGCGAACGTGGTCTTTGCTCCGCTGGTGGAGGAACTTTATCCCTCAGGAGCGGCGACCTTTGTTGAGGTCGAGGGGCTGAGCGGACGGCTCGACGGCGCGTCCCGGCCGGGACACTTTCGCGGTGTTGCAACGGTGGTCAGCAAACTGCTCATCGCCGCGGAGGCCGACCTGGCTTTCTTCGGCCAGAAGGATGCTGCCCAGGTTGCGGTGCTGCGCCGCATGGTGGCCGATCTGCTTCTGCCGGCGAAGATTGTGGTGTGCCCGATTGTGCGGGAGCCGGACGGGCTCGCGCTCAGTTCGCGGAACGTTTATTTGAGCGCGACGGAGCGCCCGCAGGCGCTCGTATTGAACCGGTCGGTGCGGCAGGCGGAGCGGATGGTCGCAATGGGAGAACGTCGCGCGGCCATGCTCATCCAGGAAGCAAGGAGGATCTTTGCCGCCGAGCCCGCGGCGCGCGTGGACTACATCGAGCTCGTGGACTGGAACACGCTGCTGCCGGTCGATACCGCCGCGCCTGGCACACTCTTTGCCGTGGCTGCGTGGGTGGGAGCTACGCGGCTGATCGACAACACGGTCGTCGGGTGACGTGGCGGCGCTCCGAGGCCGGTCGAAAGGGCGCAGCGGATTCACGAGGTGCAGTATCGGTCCATACTTGGGAATGGGGCAGATGAACAACCTCAGCGGGGTTGGGCACACGGCTACCAGACTCACCCTGATCCTCTGGCTGGCAATGATGGGAGCAGCCATCTTGCCTGCTCAATCCAGCAACGGGGCCGCGCCCGTCCCAGGCAGCCGCCCAGAACTGCTCCCACCCATGCCCGCCGATGCGAACCCCGCATTCGACGTCGCCACCATCAAGCCCAGCGACACCTCTGCCCCACACGGCACATTCATTCGCAATAACGGCCGCCATGTGATCGCCGACAACATTTCGTTGAGTGGACTCATCATTTACGCCTACGGCGTCCACGCGAAGCAAATCGCAGGCCCTCCATCCTTACTCGCGGCGCATTTCGATATTGATGGAGTGCCCGACATCGAAGGCCACCCAAATCTCAGGCAATCCCGTTCGATGTTTCAGAAGTTGCTTGCTTCACGTTTCAAGCTCGCGTTTCATGATGATTCCCGTGAACTGCCCGTTTTTGCAATTCAGGTCGCCAAGGGTGGACCGCACCTCACCCCCACCACGCGCAAGCCCGGCGACAGCACAAACTTTTCTTACACATGCCAAGCTGTCCTCACGGTCCGAAACGGTTCGCTAACCGACGTTGCCAAGGGCATGCAGGACGTGTTTCTGGACAGACCCGTCATCGATCAGACTGGCTTGCACGATCGATATGACTTCGATATGAAGTGGACTCCGGATGAATCGCAAAGTTATTGCCCGGTTGATCCGGATGGATTACGGCATGATTTCAACTCCCCGCCTGGCCTCTACACCGCGATCCAGGAACAGCTCGGTCTCAAGCTGGTTTCCACCAAGGCTTCGGTGCAGGTGATGGTGATCGATCATGTCGAATCGCCGTCCGAAAACTGATTCGCCGGGGTACCGGCGTCCTCTGTCAACTCCGCTCCGGATGACAGCGTGCCGGGCGGGTGGAGTTACCATGCGAGCGTGAGCGATTTCGCAATTCAGAACAATTTTGCTCCGCTGGAGCACGAGCGTTTTACTGCGCATCGTGAACTTGAAGCGCGGCTCAGGGCTGCGTTGCGCGGCGAAGTGCATTTTGACATGGGCTTTCGCGCCATGTACGCGGCTGACTCGTCGAATTACCGCCAGCTTCCGATCGGAGTGATCCTGCCCCGCGATGCCGGGGACGTGGAAGCGGCGCTGGCTGCCTGCCGGGCCACGGGGGCGGCGGTGCTGCCGCGCGGAGCGGGGACGAGCCTGGCCGGCCAGTGCGCGAACGTGGCCGTGGTCTTCGATTTTTCGAAATACATGAACCGTTTGGGCGCGATTGATCCCGAAGCCAGGCTGGCGACGGTTGAGCCAGGCATCGTTCTCGATCGCCTGCGCGAGGCCGCGGAGAAACATCACCTCACCTATGCGCCCGATCCGGCGACGCACTCACGCTGCACCCTGGGAGGCATGATCGGCAACAACAGTTGCGGCGTGCACGGCCTGCTGGGGGGCAAAGTCGCCGACAACGTGGAAACGCTGGACATCGTGCTGTACGACGGGACGCGCATGACGGTGGGGCGCACCGCGGCCGCTGAGCTCGATGCGGTCATTCGCAAAGGCGGACGTGAGGGCCAGATTTATGCCGGACTCGCGAGCCTGCGCGATCGCTATGCGGAGTTGATTCGTGCAAAGTTTCCGCGCATTCCGCGGCGCGTTTCGGGCTACAACCTTGATGAGTTACTGCAGGAGAATGGGTTTCACGTGGCACGCGCGCTGGTGGGCACGGAAGGCACATGCGCGACCGTGCTGTCGGCCACGCTGAACCTGGCATCGAGCCCGCCGTTTCGGGTGCTGACCGCGCTTTCGTTTCCGGACGCATTCGTGGCCGCGGATGTGGTGCCGCGCGTGCTTGAATACGGACCGATCGGGCTGGAAGGATTTGATGCGCTGCTGATTGATTTCATGCGCCGCAAGAACCTTGCCATTGACGATGTTGCTCTGCTCCCGCCGGGCGGGGGCTTCCTGCTGGTGGAGATGGGTGCATGGGCTGCGGAAGAAGCCGGGGAGAAGGCACAGAAGCTGGTGCGCGCAACGCAAGGCTGGCCAACCGTTCCCGAAGCGCGGATCTATAGCGCTGCGGAAGCGAGGCGGGTGTGGTCGGTGCGCGAATCGTCGCTCGGAGCAACGGTGTTTGTGCCCGGCGAACCGGAAGGGTGGGAGGGCTGGGAAGATGCAGGCATTCCGCCGGCGCAGCTCGGCTTGTATCTGCGCAGGATTGCGGCGCTGATGGCGGAGTATGGCTATCGCAGCGCGATGTACGGCCACTTCGGGCAGGGGTGCGTGCACATGCGCATCAACTTCGATTTCAGCTCGGAAAAGGGGCGGCGCGATTTCCGCGAGTTTCTCGATCGCGCGGCGGACCTGGTGCTGAGCCTTGGCGGATCGCTGAGCGGCGAGCACGGCGACGGACAGGCCCGCGCGGCCCTGCTGCCCAAGATGTTCGGGCTGGAGCTGATGCAGGCGTTTCGCGAGTTCAAAGCGCTTTGGGATCCCGACAACCGCATGAATCCGGGCAAGCTTGTCGATGCGGTGCGGGTCTACGATCCGGTCGAGAATCTCAGGCATCGGCCGATGCCAAGTGCGGTCGATGCGAATGGACACACGCATCCTGACTTCGAAACGCACTTCGTGTTTGCGAAGGACGGCGGTTCACTGGAGCATGCGACCGAGCGCTGCGTCGGCGTGGGCGCGTGCCGGAAGGCGAGCGGCGGCGTGATGTGCCCGAGCTATCGGGCCACCGGTGACGAGCAGCATTCAACGCGGGGCAGGGCGCGGCTGCTGTGGGAGATGCTTGCCGGCGACTTGCGCCACGAGGGATTTCAGAGCGAGGCGGTGCATGAGGCGCTGGACCTTTGCCTCAGTTGCAAGGCGTGCAAGACGGAATGCCCGGTGCAGGTGGACATGGCCGCCTATAAGGCTGAATTCCTCGCCCAACGCTACAAGGGAAAATTGCACCCGCTGCACCATTATATTTTTGGGTTCGCGGACAAGCTGGCGCGGTGGGGTTCGCTCACACCGGCGCTTACGAACGCAATTTTGACCGGACCGATGACAAGCTCCCTGATCAAACACATCGTGGGCGTGGCGCAGGAGCGGGAATTGCCGAGGCTGGCGGCACGGTCGTATCAGCGGCAGAGGGATTCCAGTGCTGGTGATGGAAGCGCCGAACAGCATACCTCAGGGCCTAAAGGCCGCGACGATGATGGCGAGGGAGATGTCCGGGCTAAAGCCCGGACCTACCAAGCCCGGACGGACCAAGGCAGGACCACCCAAGCCGGGATCCGCCAAGCCGGCGATACCACGGTCCTTTTATGGCCGGATACTTGGAACAACTACTACCACCCGCAGACCCTGGCGGCGGCGGAGACTGTGCTGGCGGACGCGGGATTTGAAGTCATTGTACCGAGGCGTCACATCTGCTGCGGACGGCCGCTCTATGACTTCGGCCACCTCGACGCGGCGCGGCGGTATCTGGCAGACGTTCTCGACCGCATGGCTGCGCACATCGATGCCGGAACGCCGTTCATCTTTCTCGAGCCGAGTTGCGCCAGCGTGTTCAAGGACGAACTGCCGGAGCTCTTTCCTAAGGACGCGCGCGCCCGCCGCATGCGCGAACTGGTGTGGCTGCTGGCCGACTGGCTGGCCGCCGAGGCGCCGGATTTCGCGACAGGTCGGCTGAACGGCGCGCATATCCTCCTTCACGGCCACTGCCATCACAAGGCGGTGTTTGGCGGGCCCAAAAAGGAGATCGAACTGTTGCGGCAAGCGGGGGCGACGGTTGATCTGATCGAAGCCGGATGCTGCGGCATGGCCGGCCCATTCGGGTTTGAAGCAGACAAGTTCGAAGTGTCGAAGGCGATTGCGAGTCAAGGTTTGCTGCCTGCGGTCGAGGCGGCGGGACCGATGAGCATCGTGGTGGCCGACGGATTCAGTTGCCGGGAGCAGATCATGCAGTTGGGCCATCGGCGGGCGATGCACTTTGCCGAGGTGCTGGCGCATAGCTGCGGGTGCGGCGGGTAACGCGAGTCAGTCGGCGCCGGTGGGAGCCGGGCTTGCCGAAGCACGCGACTGGCCTTGCAGGCGGATCGACACGTGAACGAGGCTGAGGGCCGCGGGCGTAACACCGGGAATGCGGCTGGCCTGACCGATGGTGATGGGCCGGATGCGCTCCAGTTTTTCGCGCATCTCGCGCGACAGGCCGCTGATGGCCCCGTATTCGAGCCATTCGGGAATGGCGACGGCTTCGGCGGCTTTGAGCTTGGCGATCGATTTCTTTTGCTGATCGAGATAGCCGGCGAATTTGATCTCGGTTTCGACCGCCCGGGCCTCATTGCGGATGGCAGCGCGCTCGATGGGGGTGTGATCGGGCTGGCCGAACATTTCTGCCAGCAGAGGCTCCGCCGCCAGTTCCTCGCGCAGAACCCTCAGGATGGGCTCGATGGTCACTTCGGGCCGCTTGAGGAGCTGCGCCCAGGTCTGGCCCGCGACGGCGCTCAGCCCATCGAACCCGGCGGTGGCAAGGTTTTCGCCGGCCGGCTT
>DASXGD010000503.1:0-3151 GCA_036489245.1 Occallatibacter sp.
CACCACTTTTCTTGCACATGCTGTCGCGCCAAGCGCAAAGACTGCGACGAACACGAAAAGTTGCCGTTTCAGATGCAAGATAGATCCCCAGGATAGTCGCAGCTTTCGATAGAGTTCGCAACCAGTAATGCCACCGTCGAAATGACGATGGGGATTCGGAGGGCTAACCGAGTGCGGTCACCGGCCCTTTGCGCTGGCCGGCGTTGCTTCCTCTGCTTATGCGAGACTGCCAGGAGTGACGGAGATTAACAATCCTGCGCCGAATCCGCGCCCGTAGCTACCGATATCAGCGGATATCATTCCGGGTCCTCATCAGCACTCCCTGTACTGTGACAAAGCAGCATTCTCCAAAAGACCCGCCCGCGCGGAGACGGTAATGATGTGATACGTGGTGCTGGACGCAGACGAGACTTCTGCAAAGATCGCCGGTGTCTAGGAGTCTGTCGGAGAGAAAGGCGCAACAAAGTTGAGGTGGGATGTTTCCAGGAGGTCATGTTTTGGGTAACCTGGGTCTATGAACTTCCGGTTCCGGGAATGCACTTTGGATCAGCCGATGTTGCTGTCGCCGTCGATGCAGGAATGGCTGCCTGAGAATCATCTGGCGCGATTCATCGGGGATGTAACGGAACAGTTGGACCTGTCGAAGATATTGAGGGAGTACGAACGGCGGGACGGACGGGGTCAGGCCGGCTATCATCCTTTGATGCTGACGCGGCTTTTGCTGTATGGCTACGCGGTGGGCGATGCCAGTTCGCGGGTCATCGAGCGCAAGACATACGAGGATGTGGCGTTTCGTTATCTGGCGGCGGATCAGCACCCGGATCACGACACGATCGCGGCGTTTCGGCAGCGGCATCTGCAGACTCTGGCGGGATTGTTTATCCAGGCCCTGCAGCTATGCCGGAAGGCTGGGCTGGTGAAGTTGGGTCACGTGGCTATCGACGGGAGTAAGTTGCAAGCCAACGCCAGTAAACACAAAGCGATGAGCTATGGGCGGATGCTGGAAACCGAGCAGAAGCTGCAGGCGGAAGTGGAAGAGTTACTGAGGCGGGCACAGGAAACCGACGCTCAGGAAGACCAGCAGTACGGTAAAGGCAAACGCGGCGATGAACTGCCGGAGGAGTTGGCGCGGCGCGAGAGCCGGCTGCAGAAGATCCGGCAAGCGAAAGCCGAACTGGAAGCCGAAGCCCGGGAGGAAGCGGAGCAGAACAAAGCCGCTGCCGAAACGAAGATCGCAGAGCGGCGCGCGCAGGCAGAGAGCACCGGCAGGAAGCCGGGTGGTCGGGACCCGCAAGCGCCCGATCCGGAGAAGGCCGTGCCGGAAGAAAAAGCGCAAAAGAACTTCACCGATGCGGAGAGCCGCATCATGCCGGACGGCGGACGTAAGGGGAGTTTTGTGCAGGGCTACAACACGCAGATCGCAGTGGACAGCGCGGCGCAGATAATCGTGGCTGCCGCGGTCACACAGGAGACCAACGATAAGCGGCAGTTGGTGCCGATGCTGAAGCAGATCGCGCAGAACCTGGGAACGAAGCCGGCGGCAGTCAGTGCGGACGCGGGCTATTTCAGCCAGGAGCAGGTGACGGACGAGCAAACAAAAGATATCGGGTTATATGTGGCCACAGGGAAGCAGAAGCACGGCGAACCGGCTTCTGGCGAATCGATTGCGGCGGTTCCGGCGGCGGACGAAAACTCTGCACTGGAACAGATGAAACAGAAACTGAAGACGGAAGCCGGACACGCGATGTACAAGATGCGCAAGGCCATCGTAGAGCCGGTTTTCGGTCAGATCAAGGAATGGCGGCGGTTTCGGCGCTTCGGCTTGCGGGGCTTGGACAAGGTGAGCGCCGAATGGAACCTGATTTGCCTGACCCACAACCTCAGAAAGCTCTTCCGTTCCGGCTGGAATCCGCGGATGGCCTGAAAAAACGAGAGCCGGACCGCTTTCAGAAAGCCCTGCAGGCGTTGTCCACTACGCCCGGCCCTCAACTCGCGCTCAAGGAAAGGCGCATTCGTCCCTTTTTCACTTTTCCCCAACGACCTCACTCATTCTTGTGCGTTCAGTTTCCCGTCGCGATAATTTCATCCCGACAGACTCCTAGAGTTAGTGAAACGGAATATGCCGCAATGACCGACTCGCCCAAGTTCATCCCAGTAGAGGATGCGAAGTCGAAAGTGCTTTACAAATACTACCCGCCGGAACGACGGGATATCTTTGAAAATTGGTCGGTTAGGTTCAGCCCAGTCCACTTCAACGATACATTCGACAGCGACTACATTATCTACCAACCCTCAGACGCCCCGATGCGGAATGTCTATCATTCTACATCGGGCATTCTATGCCTCACCGAGGACCCCGATAACCAACTGATGTGGGTGCACTACGCAAAACAAGCACAGGGTTTGTTGTTGGATTTCATTCGTCGGACAGATTGTTTTCAGACCCCCCCAGCGGCGGACGCGCCCGCCCCGTCTCACTGCTCAGCTTTTACCATGATGGTGCTCGCACCATCGACGTAGCCGGTGTACTCGCTGCCTGCCGGTGCCGCTACCGGTTTTGAGCCTCGTGCCGCCGTTGGCGTTACTGGCCGTTTGGACACACCCTCTCGGCGTGCACCCGGCGTGGCCCGGATCGCCACACTTTGTCCATCGACTGCCGTTACGGTTTGCAGCCGAAACGTCAGCTTGCCTCCAATAACCACGAAAGTCTTTTTCTTCCCGCCGTCCACAATCGCACCGGTTGCCGCAGCACCTTTTTGAATCACCACCCGGGAGTCAACCATAACATCGTTCGCCACCGTGAGCTTGACCGGATCGCCTTTGCCGGCGTCGTTCGGAATGTCTTCCGCCAGGATCAGGGAAACGGGAACACCATCGGCAAGCAGCGCCGTCGCTGGCTTCTTAACCGTCTCGCCGATTCCCGCCGGCTGCACATGCGGATCGCGCATCGCTTCGATGATTGACGCCGGAACCCCCGCTTTGGTCAGTTCAGCCACATCGTCCGGCGAAAGATTAAAATTGGTGTTTGAAGCCCGGATCTGACTGATGATTATCTTCGGGTCGACCTTTGCCAGCGCCATCTCCATGATGCTGGCGCTGTTGATTCCGTCCCGAGTCGGCGCTCTGCCAGAGGGTGCTGCAGCGCTCACCG
>DASXGD010000523.1:0-3939 GCA_036489245.1 Occallatibacter sp.
CGGGATGTCGAATCCGCAGCCGGGCTATGCTCTCCGTGAAAGCATTGGTGATGGACAAGTTGAAGCGATGGCAAGTTTCGCTATGCATTCCCACACCGACATTCGCGCGGCCGCCCGGCATCGGAAAAATCCAGCCATATCCGGGAACCTGGTCCTCGTCGAACCAGACCGTCGCCTCGCCGCCGTCGAAGGAGACGCCCTCAACGTAGCCTCGTTGCGAGATGCCCATGTGACGTCGGTTCGTGCGTCGCAGTCCCGCGCTTCTCGCTACGGTGGACTCAGTGCCGTCAGCACCGATCACCAGCCGCGACCTGAGCGTGAGATCTCCCTTGGCCCCGCGCGCGTGGACTGACATGATCCCGTCCTCGCGGCGCACCTCATTCGCCGTGTATGCCTGGAACACCGTCGCAGACGCGGCTTCGGCTCGATGAAGCAGTACGGTGTCCAGCTCGTGCCGGGGAATGATGTAGCCGTGTGTTGGCAGGTCGTGGCCGCCCGCGTAGTATGGAATGTTGCCGTGATAGGCCAGGCGAGGCCCGAAATAGACCCGGTTCGTCGTGATCGGCAGGCGAGCCGGTGCATTGAGCGCCTGCTCGCAGCCCATGGCCTTGATGATCCTCAGCCCGGCGGGCTCGACAAAGTCACCGCACACCTTTTCGCGCGGAAACGTCGCGCGCTCCAGAACCGCTACCCGGACGCCGCGCCGGGCGAGCGACCAAGCCACGACGGATCCTGCCGGCCCCCCACCAACAACGACTACATCGAAAATGCCTGCTCGCGCCATGCAAAGTCCTTGCGGTGGCTCGACAGGCTACCACAAGGCTTTTTTGGCACAATGCTAAGTTGATTTGTGATAACTTTGGGATGGAGGATGCGGGGACGTTGAAAACGACAGCCGGTTCTCGCCTGCGCCCTCGTCTCGCTGATCGCCCTTCTAAACGCTCTGCGGCTGGCAATTGGGCGATGCCGAACTCGGAAAACGCATCTCTCACGCCATTTGCGATGCAGGGCGGGCCCCCCGACTCTCACGGGCTGCGCTCGTAATCATCGTACAAGAGTTCCTATTGAATAAATTCGCATGAAGGGTCGCGCGTTTCCCGGCGACTGGCTGATCACGCGCAATGTTGCTGACGGTGCAACGCGTCCAACCCGGGCACGCAATGTTCAACTCGCGTGGCCCGGCCCGAGGTGGTGAGGACGATGCGCCCATAGCCTCCCGCTGCACTGAATGTGTGGAACGGCGGCTCGAGTGAGACGAAAAGGGGCAGGGGTCACGTGCTGCCTTTCTGAAATGTGTTCGCGCCACGGCGGATATACGCCAAATAGCGGCCTACTTGCTGCAGCTGCATATTTCGGCAACGCTGGGCCCGATTCCAACCATCAGAGAACTGTCGAGGGCTCGCAACCACTGCTCGAGTCACTGGACCGGGATCCAACGCGCGGGGCCCCCGCTCGGCCAACTCCGGACGCTCGAGCGTCCGCGTCCGGCCGATTTGGATCGTCCCGCAGCGGGATCGCGCCTGCCTACCCCTTTCTGGTCGAAGATCGATCACGCGTTCCGCCATTCGCACTTCTGGGCAAGGAGGGGGCGTCCAGCGCTCGGGCGACCTCCGCCTCAAAGCCGCAGCGCGTCTCAAGCTCAGATCTGCTAAGCTCACGCATGCCAAGATCGCGCGCGGCCTGATCCATCGGTTCACGCGGACACTCGGCAAGCCACCCGCTTTCCGCGCGCCGATTTGAGTGCATGTGCGAATAAGAATTTCGTATTGGGAGCGCGCGTCGAGGGGATGCGGCCCGACGAGCGCAGGGATCGGTTTCCTGTCATCGAAGCCGCCGCAAGGTGTGAATCGCTGAGCAAGAACGCCGCGATGCCAAGATCACAAGGTGTGCCAGATCGTCACAATGTTCGAAGTATGCTTGAAAAAGACCAAGAGATGCGAGGTCTCCGTTACTATACTCGTCGAATACTTGTCCCTTGAAAAGCACTCAGTGTCCGTCCGGGAACAAGTTGAATCCAGTGAATCATTTGTGATTCAAGAGTGGTGGCATGATTCGAGAAGGGGTCACCGATGTGGACGGCGAAAAACCGCAAGCGATACGACCGCGGCGCACTGCGATATCCGAGCGACCTGACCGACGACGAGTGGGCGCATGTGGGGCCGTTGATCCCGCCGGCCAAGCGGGGTGGCAACAAGCGCCACGTTGACGTGCGGGAAGTGATGAACGGGATTATGTATGTGCTGAGCACGGGATGCCAGTGGCGTGCGATTCCGAAAGATCTGCCGCCACGCAGCACGCTTTTCGACTACCTCGATTTGTGGAGCTATGACGGCACGCTCGATCGCATCCATCACGCCCTGTAAGTGGAATGCCGCGAGCAAGGCGAACGCGAGGCCAGTCCCACAGCCGCCATCATCGACAGCCAAAGCGTCAAGAGCGCAGAAAAAGATGCTATGGGGCAGGCGGCGAGACAGCTGTAAAATCGTCGCTTCGATCAACTTGCAATTGACGGAGCCTCCTGATGCAGAAACCCCACGACAACAGCAAAGCCAGTCCCGCCGCCTTCATGCAGGATAACACGCTGATCGCGGTCATTGAACTCAGTTTATCAAGCTGGCTGGTCGCCGGACTGATACCTGGCGTTAGCCGAGAACCGCTGAAGAAATTGGAACCGAACCCGGAAGATCTGCTGAAACTGCTGCATCGCTGGCGGGACGAAGCAATTAAGGCCGGCAGGCTGATCACCCGGATTGCCGTGGCGTACGAGACTGGGCGCGATAGCTTCTGGCTGGCTCGCTGGCTGCGGGAACGCGGCATAGATGCGCATGTCATCCACGCCACCAGCGTGACCGTATCCCGCGAACATCGGCGAGCTAAAACGGATCGGCTCGATACGGCGATGTTGAAGCGCGGCTTCCTTGGTTGGCTGCGTGGTGAGCGAGGCCATTGCACCGTGGCAATTGTCCCGACCATGGAAGAAGAGGATGCCAAACGGCCGTATCGTGAGCGCGACGGATTGGTCCATGAACAAACCCGTGTGGTCAATCGCATGAAATCAGCCTTGATCCAGTTTGGCGTCCGTAACTTCAATCCCAAGCTACGCAAGGCGAGCGTGAAGCTGGAGACTGTCCGCACACCAGAGAGCAAGTCCTTGCCGCCCAACACGATCGCCGCGCTTCGACGGGACATGGAGCGGTTAAAGATCATCAAGCAACAAATCAAAGCAATCGAGCAGGCCCGGCTGCAGCAGTTTGAACAAAAGCCGGAGGCTCTTGCGAACAGGATGATTTATCTGCTGGCGCGGATTTACGGGCTTGGTTTGGAGACAGCCGATCTTTTGGTGCATGAGCTCCTGTCCCGAACATTACGCGACCGCAAAGCTATAGCCCGTTATGCCGGATTGACCGGCTCACCGGATGAAAGCGGCTCAAAGCGACGAGAGAAGGGCCTTTCCCGCTCGGGCAACGCGCGGGTACGTAAAATCATGATCCAGTTGGCCTGGCGCATGGTGAAGTTCCAGCCCGACAGCGCTGTGGTACAGTGGTTCAAACAACGCACCGAAAATGCAAAGAGATCACGCAAGCCGATGATTGTAGCGCTTGCCCGCAAGCTGATCATTGCCCTGTGGCGCTATGCGAATGACGGCGTCATACCGGAAGGCTTCAGGCTGCATTCGGCAGCGTAATCGCCAACAGGAAGGAAGTAGAAATACGAAGCTTTGGCACCTCGTTACGGATAGCGACGAAACGGCCAAAAAACGATCCGAGGTAGCGGTAGCCCGCCGTCCCCCCATGGTTTCTGCACCGGGAAAAAGAATGGGCTGCTGCTGCTTCGGAGCCTCGCCTTCGATGCGCATAGTTGCATCATGGTTCGGATCCAACGGATCCACCGTATATAAGGATGTGGCGGTCGGTTTTTTACAACCATCGTCAACTTGAA
>DASXGD010000303.1:0-11315 GCA_036489245.1 Occallatibacter sp.
AAATCCGCCGTCGGGCTCCTGCGTACAGGCAAGGTAGACCAGGGCGCGACGCGCAGTCTCGGCGCGCCCGCAGGCCAGCATCGCGCTCGCGGTGTGGACCATGTCGCGGGTCCACACCAGGTGATATCCGCCCAGGTCGTCATCGCCCTTGGACTGGCCCCAGGGAATGGATGCAGACGCCACGAAAGCACCGGAGTAGGTCTTGTCTTCGTGGGCCAGCAGCACGTTGTGGCTGGCGCGCATCAGCTTGCCCCCGTCGCAGGCCTTTTCTGCCAGCCAGGCAGGGTTGGCCGCCCGACGCCACTGCTCGAGGAAGCGGGAGCGATGCTGTTGATAGGGCGTGGTCAACGCGGTGACCGTCTTCTGCAACGAGGTGTGCTGGGTATCGCCTATGCCGATGGCGACGGTGAATTCACGGGCGTCCGTTGCGCCCCCATTGGCCGCGCAATCCAGGTTGAGTTCGCCCATGACCGCAAGGTTGCCGTTGGTGGCCGATCCGAACTCCCAGTCCATCTTGAAGTTGTCTTTCAGGTCGCGCCAGCCGTCGCTCGAGCCCACGAATCCGCAACTGACGCGGGAAAAGCCGCAACTGGCTCCCATGGCCAGGGACCACTGGTTCTTCCACGCCAGCAGCACCTTGTATCCAGCCACATCGACAGCGCGCGCCGAGTTGCCCGCGCCGCCACCGTCGACGTGCGGCGCCAGCAGCGCGTAAACCTTGAGCCGGGGCACCAGGTCCTTCTGCCCTTCCAGGCGTACCCGCGTCAACAGCACACTGTGGTGGGGATCGCAGATGATCTCTTTCGTGAGCGAATAACGCCCGTCGGGATCGCTGTTGATATAGCGGATTCCCATCGCCTCCGGATGGATGTACTCGAAGGTGGTGAGCAACTCCCGCTTTTCCTCGTGGAAAAAGGTCTCGCCGTCCGTGACCAGGAACTCCATATCGCGGATCTGGGGGTGGTCGATGGTGGGATGGTAAATCTCGTTCAGGATTCCGTGCGAGCAAGTGAACCAGAGGCGGCTGGATGCGGAGTAGGCGGTGCCTACCGCGTCCTTGACGCTCGAGGTCCAGCGGGGCGGCAGGCCGGGCGTGCCAAAGGCTTCGCCCTGCTGTTCAAGCCAGCGGTAGAGAGGCTGATTACTCATGAGTCAAGCTTGCGGTGTTCGACAGAGATAAGGAGAGGCCGCATGGTTCAGTCCTTCCTAACGATGTTCGAAGTGTCAGGAAAGTTTCGCAGGCGGACAGTCATAAATTCGAAACGTTTCAAGTCATGGCTTCGCGAATGACAGCGACACGGCGCTTTTCCGCGGACAGGCATGACACACGGTAAACCTTCACGCATTACATTTCAAAACCGGAGGGGCGGCAACCTTTTTCGCACCCCGCATGCCCCGAAGCGCATCCATCCAACCGTAGGAGCGCGCCGATCCATCTAACCACAGGACCGCGCGAAGCAATGTGAACATCATGTTTCACGCTGCGGCCCCACTTCCGGTTCACCCCAATGCAATGGGGCCGCCGTACGATACAATCCGCAAAAAGGAGAATTCCCCCATGGCTTCTCAAGTCGCCCACGTCGCTTACGAACTTCCCGCGCTGCCTTACGACTACGCGGCCCTCGAGCCTTTTATCGATGCCGAAACCATGCATCTGCATCATGACAAGCATCACCAGACCTACATCAACAACGTGAATGCCGCGCTGGAAAAGCATCCCGACCTGGTCGGCAAGCCGGTCGACGATCTGCTCCGCGATCTCAATGCGGTGCCTGAGGACATTCGAACCGCGGTGCGCAACAATGCTGGAGGCCACTCCAACCACACCATGTTCTGGCACATCATGGGCCCGGCCAACACTTCGGGCATCGGCGGGGCGCCCACCGGCCCTCTCGCCGACCAGATCAAGGCCGACTTCGGCGATTTCGATGCCTTCAAGAAGCTCTTCAATGAGACGACCGCCAAGCAGTTCGGCTCCGGCTGGGGCTGGCTCGTCCTGCAGGGCGGCAAACTGAAGGTCATTACCACGCCCAACCAGGATTCGCCGCTTTCGCAGGGCATCTATCCGATCCTTGGCAATGACGTGTGGGAGCATGCCTACTACCTGAAATACCAGAACCGCCGTCCCGACTACCTGGCCGCCTGGTGGAATGTGGTCAACTGGGCTGAGGTCAACAAGCGGTTCGGCAAGGCCAAAGGCTAGGGACAGCTACTAGCTTCTAGCTTCTAGCCGCCTGGTAAAGGCCGGGGGCTAGAAGCTCCGGGCTGTCATTCGCAACTCTTGCCGGAATTTTTCGTCTAAGCAGGCAGTTGTGCTGCATTCCCGGATGAGCAAGTTTGCGTTCATTCCCCTGGCGGGGATTCTTGCCTTGATCTCTGCAGCGGTCTCCCCCACCGCTGCCCAGTCGGCGGCGCCGCCCAGCGGCGCAAAGCCACATCCCGGCGTTGCCGCGGCCAATTCCGGCGCACTCGCCGCTCAATCTGCCACATTCGCCGTGAGTCAGCTCGGGCATGCGGTGGGTACGGCTGAATACCGCTTCAGCGCGTCGGCCGCCGGCATTGACTCCACATCCACGGTACAAATTACGATGCAGGGCCTTGACTACGCGCTCTCGAAGACGGAAGTGCTCGATCAGGCCAACCACATCCAGCACGTCGTGCTGAGCGCCACCGTCAACGGGCAGGCGGTCAATGTCACAGGGAGGCCCGACGCGTCCCAGTTCCTGCTCAACATTTCGGCCAACGGGCGCAGTTCCACCACGCGGCTTGCGGGTCATGGGAACTCGGTGTTCCTCGCGGATTTCGATCCCGGCGGCCTGCAAACGCTTCTGACCCTTGGGGAAAAGCAGAACAACCGCGATCTATGGGCGATTCTTCCCAAGCAGGCCGGCAGCGTCGAACCGGTCCAGCTGGCTACCTATGCCGACGAGCAGGGCACGCTGGACGGCAAGCCGATTCCAGTTCACCACCTGATCGCCACGATCGCCGGCGCGGATACCGATCTATTCGCCGGTCCCGAAAACCAGCTTGTTCAGGCTGAACTTCCGCAGCAGGGATTCTCGCTGATCCGCAAAGGTTTCGTGCTCACGCCGCCGAAGAGGCCCATCGCCCCGGCGACCGAGTAGAAACTCTCCGGGGCTAAAGGCTGTTCCCCGCCGCCACCGCAGAGGCCCAAGCCCACTGAAAGTTGAATCCGCCCAGGTGCCCTGTAACATCGACCGCTTCCCCGATGAAGAACAAGCCGGGCACATTGCGTGCTTCCATCGTCCGTGCCTGCAGATCGTCGGTATTCACTCCGCCGGCGGTCACTTCGGCTTTCTCGAACCCCTCGGTTCCGGCGGGATGAAACTGCCAGTGCCGCAGCTCCCGCTCACAGGCTTCGAGCGCAACATTCGACCAGCCCGTGGGAGCAACCTCATTGGCCAGAAAACCGGCGAGCCGCTGGGGCAAAACCGCGTGCAACGCCTGTCGGAGCGCGACGGCATCCCGGCGGGCGCCATTCTCAAAGAGAGGCCCTAATAAAGCCGCCCCAGCGGCGAGTTGGGGCGCAAAATCGATGGTCAACGCCTGGCCCGGCCGCCAATACGACGAGGCCTGCAGCACCGCCGGCCCGCTCAACCCGCGATGGGTGACGAGCATCTTCTCCCGAAAGGCGGGTGCACTGGTCTTCTTGCCGTCGGCACCGGCGGCTCGCGCGATTACATCTGCCGCCACGCCGGCGAGCTGTGTCCATCGCGCCTCATCGCCGCCGAGCAGCAGCGGCACCAGCGCCGGCCGCGGCTCGATCACCCGCAGGCCGAACTGCCGCGCCAGATCGTAAGCCAGCCCCGTGGCGCCGAGCTTTGGAATCGACAGCCCTCCCGTGGCCACCACCAGCGCGCCGGCGACGAATTCACCTGCCGAGGACGACACTCGAAATCCACCGGCTCCTCCGTCGACTGCGGTCCCGCGTGCGTTCAGCACCACGTCCACATGACCTTGATTGCGCGCGCTCGCCGCGCACTCCGCCAAGAGCATGTCGACGATCTGCCGAGATGAGTGGTCGCAGAATAGCTGCCCCAGGGTTTTTTCGTGCCAGGCGATTCCGTATCGCTTCACGAGCTCAATAAAATGGCGGGGCTGGGAGAGGGCGAGGGCGGACTTGGCAAAATGCGGATTGCTGGAGAGAAACCTGTCCGGTGCGCAATGGAGGTTAGTGAAGTTACAGCGGCCGCCGCCGGAAATGAGGATCTTGCGGCCCGGCTGGGCATTATGCTCGAGGACGGCTACGCGCCTGCCGCGCCGCCCCGCGACGGCCGCGCACATCAGGCCTGCCGCGCCGCCCCCTAAAACGATCACGTCGAACTGGCGCGGCAGAGTGTTCATGGGCAAGGTTCAGGATAGCGGCCAGGGCCGGTGATTTTTTTACCGGACCGCGCATCGAACGCGGGCGGGAAAAATCCAACTGAGTGTGACGCGGGTTTTACAATCCCGCAAAGGAGCGTGCATGTCCGCGGTGGTGACCAATCCGATCATTCCTCCCTTCACCCATGAAACGGCGATGCGGAAAGTCCGCGCCGCCGAGGATGCATGGAACACGCGCGACCCGGAACGCGTGCCCCTGGCTTATTCAGTCGACAGCCGATGGCGCAATCGCGCTGAATTCATCAACGGCCGAGAGGAGATCGTCGCGTTCCTGAGCCGCAAGTGGGCGCGCGAGCTCGAATACCGCCTCATCAAGGAACTATGGGCCTTTGACAACAACCGCATCGCGGTGCGATTCGCCTACGAGTCGCACGATGCGGCCGGCCAGTGGTGGCGCTCATACGGGAATGAAATGTGGGAATTCGGCGCGGACGGCCTGATGCACCGCCGCCATGCGAGCATCAACGACCTGGCCATCGAGGAGTCCCAGCGCCTTTACCACTGGCCCCTGGGGCGGCGGCCCGACGAGCATCCGGGGCTGAGCGACCTGGGATTGTAGGCCTTTTATTACTGTGTAATCCCGAGCTGGGCAAGCATGAATGCGTAACGCCGGTCGGCCTCGCGAATGCGGTCATAGCGGCCGCTGGACCCGCCGTGCCCACCGTGCATGTTGATGAAAAAGACGAGCGGATTCTGGTCCGTCTTGAGAGCTCTCAATTTGGCCACATACTTCGACGGCTCCCAGTACATCACCTGGGAATCATCGAACGATGTCTGCACCAGGATGGCCGGGTAGGCTTTCTTTGTAACATTGTCATAGGGCGAGTAACTGAGCATGTAGTCGAACGCGGCCTTCTGATTGGGGTTGCCCCACTCCTCATACTCCGTCACCGTCATGGGGAGACTGGCGTCGAGCATGGTGTTCATCATGTCGACGAAGGGTACCTCGCACAGGACAGCTTTGAAGAGATCGGGCCGCATGTTGGTGACTGCGCCCATCAGCAATCCGCCCGCGCTGCCGCCCTCGATGCCCACAAGGCCGGGCTTGCCATAACCCTTTGCGAGCAGCCCATCAGTCGCATCGATAAAGTCGGTGAAAGTGTTCCGCTTGGTCATCATCTTGCCGGCATCGTGCCAGGCCTCGCCCAGTTCGCCGCCGCCGCGAATATGCGCTACGGTGCAAACCACGCCTCGGTCGAGCAGCGGCAAAAGGGTCGCGGAGAAGGTGTCGGGCATAGAAATTCCATAGGAGCCATACCCATACACGAACAACGGGTTTACTCCTGGTTTGAACTTGTCTTTGCGGTAAACAACAGTGACAGGAATTCCGGTGCCATCCTTGGCGGGGATGAAGAGCCGTTCGACCGTGTAGCGCGCCTTGTCATATCCGCCGGGAACTTCCTGCTGCTTCAAAAGCTCTGATGTCTGCTGCGAGACGTCGTACTCGAGGGTCGAGTTAGGAGTGATCGGCGACTGGTAACTATAGCGGTACTTACCGGTGTCAAACTCGGCATTTCTCGCTGAACCTAACGTATATGCTGGTTCGGGAACGTCGATCGTGTGAGCCTGCTTGTTCTTGTCTGCGAACACCCGCAGCACCTGCAATCCCTTCACGCGCTCCATGATCACGTAAAAGTTCTTGAAGACGTCCATATCCTCGATCGGCACTTCTTTTCGAGCCGCGATCAACTCCGTCCAATGCGCCTTGCCCGCGTCCGCTACCGGGGCAGTTACGACGCGATAACTGGGGTCGGTATCATTCACTCGAATGTAGAAAGTGTCATTGCCTTCGTCGACGTCATAGCGCACGTTATCCTTGCGCGGCTCGATTACTTTCCACTCGCTGTTCGGCGCGTCGGCGGAAATAAACCTCGTCTCACTGGTAATGTGGCTGCTGGATCCCATCAGCAGATATTTGCCGTCCCGCGTGCGATCAACATATACGTCGAAGCGCTCGTCCTTTTCGTCGAAGACAACCGGGTCGGACTTCGCATCGGTACCCAGGACATGCCGATAGACGAGGTTGCTGCGCTTGGTGGTCGCATCCTCGGTGGAGTAGAACAGCGTCTTGTTATCGGCGGCCCACGCGACCGCATCAACTCGCTCGGTAGTGTCCGGCAGCACTTTGCCCGAACGCAGGTCTTTGACGTGCAGCTTGTACTGGCGGAAGCCGACATTATCGGTTGTAAAGGCGAGCAGGCTGGAGTCGTCGCTGACCGTGAACGCACCAAGTGACATGAATTTCTCGCCGATGGCGAGGGCGTTCATATCGAGCATCACTTCTTCGGGCGCGCTCAACGTCTCTTTCTTGCGGCACAAGACCGGATACTGCTTGCCTTCTTCGGTTCGCGTGTAGTACCAAAAGCCACGCAGCCGATAAGGCACTGATTCGTCGGTCTGCTTGATATGGCTGAGGGTCTCGTTGTACAGGGTCTCGGCGAAGGGCTTCTCAGCGGCGGTGAACTGCTCCGCATACGCGTTCTCCGCCTCGAGATAGGCCCGCACTTTGGGACTGGTCCTATCGCGCAGCCAGGCGTAGTCGTCCACCAGCACGGCGCCGTTGATCGGCTTCTCGGTATGAATCTTCTCCGCAACGGGCGGCTTTGGTTCGGAAGCGACCTGGGCAAGGGTGAAGACCGGAGCCAGCACCAGGGCAGCAGCAGAAAGCCTCGCAAATCGCATGGCAGCGATTGTAAGCCAGTGGCATTCGGAGGACTCAATTTTTCAATCAGGCGGGAGTGAAGTCGGATTCGTCGGCGATCAGAGGCGACCCGGCTTGATGAACCTTGAATGACAGAGCGGCGAGAGAATCATCTGATGCCGACATGATGACGGCCGGTGATTTAGCATATCGATTATGTGCCCGCGCATGCTTGTGTTGTTTCTTCTGCTGGTTCCGACGTGCGCCTCGATAGCCCAGGCACCTGCGAACGGGTCTGCCACCAACGGGCCCGCTGCGAACGGCTCTGCCGCCAACGGGTCTGCCCCCAAAGACGCCAAGGAGTGCGGCATCAAGGCCATCCCGACTTGCGCTCTGCACGTCGCACAGGACGAATGGGGAATCGTTACCGCGCCGTTGCGTTTGCGCCAGCCCGATGCGCTGAAGGTCGTAGGTTTTGGCCTGGGCACAACCCTTGCCTTTGCGACGGACGTGAATGCGATGGAGGAACTGGGCGTGGATCCCAGCCGGGAGGACAACGCAAACAAGTACTCGAATTATGCCGGCCTTTATGCCCCACTCGGCGTCGTGACCATCGGATTCCTCGCCGGGAGCGCGAAGCACGACCATCATATGCTGGAGACCACGATCCTTGCGGAAGAGGCAATGGTCGATTCGTTCATCCTCAACACCGGGCTTGGCTATGGCATCGATCGCCAGACACCGATGCAGGGCAACGGGAAAGGGAACCTCTGGCCTCATGGTCCAAAAACATGGCCGGATGGACAGTCCATGCCGTCCGATCACTCCATCCTGGCGTGGTCTTTCGCGCATGTGGTGGCGCAGGAGTACAACGGCTGGGGAACCAGGCTGGCGGTTTACTCGCTTGCGACAAGTGTCTCCGCGGCACGCGTAATTGCACGCAGACACTTTCCTTCGGATGTCTTCGTGGGAGGAGTGCTCGGATACTACATCGGCGGCTATGTGTTTCGCCGCCGCGCTAAGGAAGGTCCCACGAAGAATGACTTTTCCCTGTCACCCGTTCGGACGCCCAATGGAAACGGGCTTGAGCTCTCCTACAATTTTTCTCACTGAGATGTGAATCAACCGGCGACTTGGAAGCAGCGATATTGATGCCGTCCGGCGCCACGACTGGCATAGCGCATCATCACCGCAATTTGCAAAAGGTGTACCGGCCATTCCCAATGGGCCTGATTGCCCCGGTTACGCTCTGTTTGACCACTACGAACGCCACCCCTAAAAATTTCTTCTGCGACGTGTCGATTTCCGAACGCCACATTCGATGTGTCAGTAGAAACGCCAGAGGGCCTCGGCCCTTCCGGCTTCAAAGGAGAGAAACAACATGCGATTCCTGAGCCTTTACAAGAACCCCGAGCGGAACACCCCGCCTACCCCGGAAGAGATGTGCCAAATGGGCAAGATGATTGAAGATTGGATGAAGTCCGGCAAACTGATCTCAACCGAGGGCTGCCTGCCAAGCTCGTTCGGTGCCCGCGTGCGCGTCGACAGCGGCAAACTCACCGTTTCCGACGGTCCCTTCACCGAATCCAAAGAGGTGGTCGGGGGATTCGCTATCCTCAACGCGCCATCGAAGGAAGCCGCGGTCGAATACGCCAAGGAGTTCCTGCAATTCATGGGAACGGGCGAGTGCGAACTGCGCCAGTTGTACGACATGGATGGCCCTCAACCCTCCACCGTTGAGCACCAGGAAGCGGCGGCGCGTTGATCGGGCCCGCACGAACCTCTTTCCCAAACCGGCCCGGTGCCCAAGGAGACCGCAAATGAGATTCATGGTGATTGTGAGGGCAACCAAGGAGTCCGAAGCAGGAGACCTTCCCGATCCTCAACTGCTGGCAGCGATGGGCAAGTTCAATGAGGAACTCCACAAGGCCGGAATCGTTCTGGCCGCCGAGGGGCTGCAGCCAAGCTCCAAGGGTGCGCGCGTGCGCTTCTCAGGAAGGGAGCGCACGGTAACCGACGGTCCCTTCGCTGAGACGAAAGAATTGATCGCCGGTTTCTGGCTGTGGCAGGTGCGATCGCTGGAGGAGGCAATCGAATGGGTGAAACGGTGCCCCAACCCATTTCATGAAGACTCCGAGATCGAGATCCGCCAGGTCTTCGAGCTGGAGGACTTCGGTCCTCTGCTGTCCGACGAAGAGCGCCGCAAGGAAGAGCGGTTTCGTGAGGACCTGGCGAAGCGATAGCCGCATTGCTCATCTCGCGGCCGGCATGGTGTGATGGGTAACAGTGTCGGGCAACGAGAGCCATCGCGCCATCGAAGCGGTCTGGAGGATGGAGGCCGCCAAAGTCATCGCGGGACTCACGCGCATGGTACGCGATGTGGGTCTCGCCGAGGACTTCGCCCAGGAGGCACTTGTAGCCGCACTCGAGCAGTGGCCCGCGTCGGGCATTCCTCCAAGCCCGGGAGCCTGGCTCATGCTCGCGGCAAAGCGCCGCGCCATCGATCACTTCCGCTACGTCGCCCGCACGGGGCAGAAGCATGAAGAGATCGGCCGCAGCTTGTTTGCCATGGAGCAGGCCACTCCCGACTTCGATGCCGCGCTCCACGACCACATCGGCGACGACGTTTTACGTCTCATCTTTGTCGCTTGTCATCCCGTGCTGGGTCCCGAGGCTCGCGCCGCGCTTACCCTGCGCGTGGTCGCCGGCCTGACCACCGACGAAATCGCCCGCGCGTTTCTCGCCCCGGAACCAACCATCGCACAGCGCATCGTGCGCGCCAAGCGAACACTCGCCGAGAAGCGCATTCCTTTCGAAGTCCCGCACGGGCTCGACCTTGCCGCGCGTCTCGGCTCGGTGCTCGAGGTCATCTACCTCATCTTTAACGAGGGCTATTCCGCGACGGCCGGCCAGGACCTGATCCGCGTATCGCTGTGCGAGGAGGGGCTGCGCATCGGCCGTATCCTGGCCGAGTTGGAACCGCATGAGCCGGAGGTGCACGGCCTGGTTGCGTTGATGGAAATCCAGGCATCGCGGTCCAGGGCCCGCGTCGGTCCCGGAGGCGAGCCCGTCCTCCTGCTCGATCAGAACAGGGCTCTGTGGGATCGGCTGCTCATCCGCCGCGGCCTGGCGGCCCTGGAACGAGCGGAAAAGCTTTCCGCGCTCAAAGGACCGTATCGCCTGCAGGCCGAAATCGCAGCCTGCCACGCGCGCGCCCTGGCCGCAGCGGAAACGGACTGGGCTCGCATTGTTTCGTTGTATGGAGAACTGGCCGCCGTTGCCCCGTCCCCGGTGGTCGAATTGAATCGCGCGGTCGCTGTCTCGATGGCTTTCGGACCGGAGGCGGCGCTTGGTCTGCTCGATCCGCTGATCCATGACCCGCTCATGAGGAGCTACCACCTGCTGCCAAGCGTGCGTGGCGACGTACTTGCCAGATTGGGACGGCATGCGGAAGCGCGTGCGGAGTTTGAGCGCGCTGCCTCGCTCACGCGCAATGCACGCGAACAGAAGCTGCTTGCTGAACGTGCCCGGGAGAGCGAACAAAGAGCCCGGGAAGCCGCTCAATCGGGTGTCTAATTCCTCTGCAGAGCGAGGCAATGAAACGTGGGCAAAATTTGCTTCATTAGTCTCCCACCTGTTCGGCACCAAGAAGGCGAAGGGATGGGGCGCGGGTTTGTTTCCTTCAGGAGCCAGAAGCTGGCGGCTCGAAGCTCGAAGCGATCGTTCCGAACCGCTTCCGCACCAGCTCCAGCGCTTCCTCCCGGGTCGCGATCGCACCTTCCAGCTGCGCGTCCTCGACCGCGTGCAGCATTTCTTTGAAGAGTGGGCCTGGCGTGTAGCCCGCGGCGATCAATTCGCGGCCGGTGACGAGGGGCGCGGGACGCACCGTTTCCTCCGGCATGGATTCGTAGCTCGCCCGCACGAAGTTATAAATGTCGAGGTTGGCGTGAGCGGCCAGGCAATCGATGCGATGCAGCAACAGGTGCTCGGGAAAATTCTCCAGCCGGAAGAAACGCTTCAATGTCGAGGCCTTCATGCGCGGCGCGTCGGCGAAACGCATGTGGTTTTCGATGAGGGCGATAATCTGGCGCGTGTCGTCGTTCGAAAAGCGGAAGCGCCGGCAGATCTCCGCGCCCATGGCTACGCCCACTTCGACATGACCGTCAAAGCGGATGCGGTCCGGGGCGACGCGAAACGTGGGCGGCTTGCCGACATCGTGCAGAAGCGCGCCCCAGGCCAGGGTCATCGGACAGCCCGGCTCGAGTTGTTC
>DASXGD010000004.1:0-2376 GCA_036489245.1 Occallatibacter sp.
GCGATGGCCGCCCGCGCCATGGGCAGTACCTTGTCGCGTTTGCCGGTGCCGTGGCTGGGGTCGACCAGGATGGGCAGGTGGCTGAGCCGCTGCACCGCCGGAACGATGCTGAGATCGAGAGTATTGCGCGTGTGGTCGGCAAAGGTGCGCACGCCGCGCTCGCACAGAATGACCTGGTAATTGCCCTCGCTCATGATGTATTCCGCGGCCATGAGGAATTCGTCGAGCGTGGCGCTTAAACCCCGTTTTAGAAGCACCGGCTTGCGCAGGCGGCCAGCGTGCTTCAGAAGCGAGAAGTTCTGCATGTTACGGGCGCCGATTTGCACCACGTCGGCCCACTCCGCAACCAGTTGCAGCGTCTCGTTATCGATGGCCTCGGTGATGATGCGCAGACCGTACTTTTCCCGGATCTCCGCCATGATCTCGAGCGCTTCCACGCCCAGGCCCTGAAATGCATAGGGCGATGTGCGCGGCTTGTAGGCCCCGCCGCGGAAGAACTGGGCGCCCGAAGCGGCCACCTGTTCGGCAATGGCAAAGGCCTGTTCGCGGCTTTCGATCGAGCAGGGGCCCGCCACGATGGCCAGGGAGCGTCCTCCAATCGCGGCGTCCGTACCCGGGAAACGGATGACGGTGTCTTCTTCCTTGACGTCGCGGCTGGCTAATTTGTAAGGCTTGGATACGCGGATCACTTCCGCAACCCCGGAAAGCTCCTCAAGGTTGCCCCGGTCGACTTCACCCTGGTTGCCGGTGATGCCAATGGCCGTGCGCTGGGCTCCGGGGAGCGGATGGGCACGGAAGCCCAACTGCTCGATATGGTCGCAGACCGCCTGAATTTCTTCAGGCGTGGCCTGCGCCTTCATGACGACTAACATGGATGGCCCTCAAACCAAGAGTTTACCGGTTGAGGCAGCAGAGAGCAATTACCTGGAAACCTGCAAATCGTTTCAGCCGATTGGACCTTCGTGCGTGTCCTGTTCGTTGCTGGAAACCGAGAGTCGAAAACCGATCACAAAAATGAAAGCAAATAACAACGCAGATCCGAGGCGGAGCGCAGCAAACTTCGCTCGACTACTCGGTTTCGTCGGCAGCCGCCGCGCCCGACCTGGCGGCAACCAGTGCGGGAGCGAGAATCATACCGATAAAAGCGAGAGCGATCAAAACGTCATGCATCCGGGTTTCTCCTTGTGGGCTTGTCAGAGCCTGTCCACAAATCAATCATCACGCGGAAGCGAAATTGTGAACATCCCACGAAGACAGCTGGAGAGGAGATTCGGGTGGGAGCGGGATTCCCACATTGGTGGGATTACCTATGGAATACCTGTGCCAAAACGGCACAGAATCATATATTTATGACCTAGGTCACGTTATTGGGGAGTGGAGGCGGCACAGACGAACCCGGGATTTAGCGCGCGCTGCCGGATTTGGAGCGTTCCTTGCGCTTTTCCGCACGCCACTTCAGGCCTAGAAAAGCCAGGTAGCTCAACTGGATGACCCAGGTCACGGTGTAGGCGGCTACAACGAATTGGTGGTCTAAAATGTCTCGCTGATCCATTTCTTCCTTTTTTCCTTTTGTCCTAAATCTTCGCCTCTAAAGCTTCCAGTGCTTCCTGCTGTGCGTTGAACTGCTGCTTGCGTTCCACGCGGTAGCGCAATCCGAGCACCAGGAGGCCCCAGAGGGTCCACGAAAGCATATTCCAAAGCAGGACATTCGCCATCGATGGAGCCATGCCGGAACCTTCGCTTCCGCCGAAAACCGGGGCCGGATGCTGGGTTCGCCACCAACGGTTCGACATGTAAACAATCGGAACGTCGAGCGCGCCGAATATGCCCAGGACGGCGGCCAGGGTCTGCACCTGTGGGCCCGCGGCAAAACGGCGCAAAAGCAGGTAGCTCACATAAATCAGCCACAGGACCAGCGTCGTCGTCAGGCGCGCATCCCAGGTCCACCAGATGCCCCACGCGCGGCGCGCCCACAGCGGCCCGGTCAGCAGCACCACCGTGCAAAACACCACACCCACCTCGGCCCCGGCCACGGCCCAGGCATCGAAGACCTGCGCCCGGTCAGGATGGCCGCGCCGGCAGGCCAGATACCCGATCGAACCTATAAGGCTGACGGCGAAAAACAAAAACGCCACCTCGGCCGAAGGCACGTGGTAGTAGATGATGCGGAAGACATAACCCTGCATCGCATCATCAGGCGCGACATAGATCGCCTGATAAAACCCCCAGACCATGAGGGCTACAACGATCGCAGCATAGAGGCCGGTAGCGACTTTTTTCATGCGGGGAATCCTGTTGTCAGTAGTGTACGACGGGCCGGGTCGTCCAGTCTCCACCCGATGGTCGACGATCGATTCAAATCGTCGCGTTTGGGAA
>DASXGD010000008.1:0-4288 GCA_036489245.1 Occallatibacter sp.
AGGTAGCGCTCGATGCGCCGTTCGTTGTAATCGTGGTCGAGCCCGCTGACCACAAACAGCACGTCGATGTTGGCCGCCAGCACCTGCTCGTCGACAGCCCGGCCCGGCTGCTTGCGCGAGAGCACGGTCCGGCGCTCCAGAACCTGCTCGATCACCAGCCCGTTCTCGCGCAGCGCCACCCAGTCGCCGACCGCGGGCCACGCGGCAGACGAATGGCGAAGCCGCCCGCTGATGCCGGCCTCCACTTCGCCTTCTTCCGTCCAGACCAGAAATCGTTCGCGCGCTGCCGAGGCCACACGGCCCGGAACTCCGCTCAAGTCCTGGCTCGCAAAGAAGCCAGTCCATCCCCATAACTCAAGCTGCACTTGGGTTCATCCTCTCTGTAATGAAGCGCTCGAGACACACCTCGACCAGCCTTCGGCGAGGTTAAGTGTGAGAGGACGAATTAGACAGTATCGGTCAGCGGCGCCCCGTGTGCCTGGGGTCCCCACGAACAGGTCCTCGTTCGCGGGGCGGCGGTATGCTGCCAATGTAGCAGATTCGGCACGACTAAAACACCAGACAAACTGAATCGAACCCGGCGGCGGCACAATCTATCTTTCAAGTTGAGAACATCCCGGCTGTGGAGGAACGAATGAAGATCTTCGAGTGGATCGCCCGCATTCTGGTTGGGTTAATCTTTGTATTCTTCGGCTCCAACCTGATGTTTCATTTCCTGCCTAATCCGCCTATGCCTTCCGGAACCCTCAAGGACTTTATGACGGTGATGTTTGTTACTCACTACATCGAGGTAGTGGGCTTTTTCCAGTTCCTAGGGGGCATTCTTCTCTTCATCAATCGATTTGTTCCGCTTGGCCTCGCGATCCTGGCACCCATGCTCGTGAACATCCTCACGACGCATCTTCTGGTCATGCACGGCGGCATTTTCCCCCTGCCGATTCTGGTTGTGCTGCTATGGCTTTTCCTCTTCTGGCGCTATCGTGCGGCCTTCTACGGAGTCTTCGGGGTAAGCGCGGCTGCATAAATGTGGCGCAGTTGCTCCGCCGGGCGGCCTCTACAATCAGTGCATGATTCAGTATCTGTATCTCGGGCGCGTGGCTTACGACGAGGCGCTGCGTTTACAGGCGGAACTGGTCGAACTTCGCTACCAGGGACGGGTCGAAAACGTTCTGCTTGTGCTCGAGCATCCCCCGGTCCTGACCCTGGGACGCAACGCCAACCGCGCCAACGTGCTCGCCTCGGATGCGCTGCTGGCCAGCCGCAGCGTCACCCTGCACCAGATCAACCGCGGCGGCGATGTGACCTATCACGGCCCGGGGCAGCTGGTGGGCTACCCCATCTTCGACCTGCGTCGCCTGCGCAACGCCAACGGAGGCCGCATGGGGCCGGTCGACTTCGTTCGCCAGATGGAAGAGGCCCTGATCCGGCTATGCGGCGTTTACGGCGTGCGGGCCGGGCGCATTGCGGGGCTGACGGGCGTGTGGTGCGGCCCTGCCGAGTCACTGGACACATCGAGAGAGTCCCCAAAAATCGGGGCCATCGGGATTCACGTTTCACGCGGAATCACTTCCCATGGGTTCGCTTTCAACGTAACCACGAATCTCGACGATTTCCGGCTGATCAATCCATGCGGCCTTACCGACCGGCCCGTCACCAGCCTGGAGCGCGAGGTTGCCGGGCACGAGACGCTACCCGCGTTGGAATCGATCGCCGACCAGGCGGCAACACAGTTTGGACGCGTCTTTGGCGAGCAGATTGTCGCCGTAAGCAGCCTCGAAGACCTTCGCAGCATAGCGAACGCGCCACAGGCGCAGTTGGCCCCACCGCGGGTGGCCGAGGATACCCCGCTTCAGGTTCCCGCCGAGGTCGAGCGCCTGGCGGGAAAACCGGAGCGGCCCGTCCGCGCCTGAGCGTGGCGCCCAGCGATTTATAATCCGGCAGGAAACGGGCGTTTCCCGGGCTTGCCCACAGCGGAGCCGGCAGGGGATATCGAATCGGGGAGAGAAGGGCCAATGCCAACCGACGTGGTCATGCCCCAAATGGGCGAATCGATCTTTGAGGGCACTATCACCCGGTGGCTCAAGAAGGCCGGGGACGCCGTCGAGAGGGACGAGCCTCTCTTTGAGATCTCCACCGACAAGGTCGACGCCGAAATTCCCTCCCCGGTGGCCGGCGTACTGGCCGAAATCAAGATGCCCGAGGGAACCATCGTCCAGGTCAACACGGTGGTGGCCGTAGTAGTGGAGAGTAAAGCACCAGAATCGAGCCGCGAGCCGGCGCGGCCTGCAAAGTCTGCTGGAAACCCACCCACTGAGGCGCCGAAGGCGCAGTTAGCCGCACCGCAGGTGCCGCAGTCAGCCGCAACGCAGGTGCCGCAAGGGATCGACGTGGTCATGCCCCAGATGGGCGAATCGATCTTCGAAGGCACCATCATCAGGTGGTTGAAAAAGGCCGGCGATCCGGTTCAGAAAGATGAACCACTGTTTGAAATATCCACCGACAAGGTGGACGCGGAGGTTCCCGCTCCGGTCTCCGGCGTGGTGACGGAAATCAAGGTTCCCGAAGGTGCGACGGTCGAGATCAACACCGTGGTTGCCGTGATCGGCGGGGCGCCCGCAGTGGCACAGCCCGACGGCGCTCCTGCTCAGCAGGCGCAGGCCCAGGATTCGCTTGCGACTGCGGCAAGGGCCGCGGCGTCTCCGTCGCCGGCCTCGATCACCGCACCGGCAGAACCGGCCGCACCGGAAGCGGCCATCGGCACCGGGCGCATCCGGTCTTCGCCCCTGGTGCGGCGGATTGCCAAAGAAAACAATCTTGACCTTGGCCGCGTCATGGGCACCGGGTCTGATGGCCGCATCACTAAGGAGGACATCCTCCGGCATTTGGCAGAGCGCGCATCGGCCTCGGCGGCCCCGCCACAGCCCTCGTCCAAAACTCCAGCCCCACCGCAGGTGGTGCCTGAGGGGCTGGTGCCCATGTCACGCATGCGCAGCATCATCGCGCAGCGCATGGTTGAGAGCGCCCGCACCATCCCCCACGCGTACTCCATTTACAAGATCGATATGACGCGCATCGCGCGCCTCCGCGAGCGCGAGAAGAAAAGCTTCGAACAACGCAATGGCGTGAAGCTCACCTACATGCCGTTTATCGCTACCGCGGTGGCGCAGGCCCTGGGCCGGTACCCGATCCTCAACGCATCGTTCGAAAACGGCGGCATCCGCTTTCACCAGAATGTGCACCTTGGAATTGCCGTGGCGCTCGAATGGGGACTGATCGTGCCGGTCGTGACCAAGGCCGAGGGCCGCAGCTTGGTCGAACTGGCGCGCGCTATCGCCGACCTGGCCGAGCGCGCCCGCGCCAAGAAGCTCAAGCCCGACGAGGCTAGCGGCTCTACGTTTACGCTTACCAACTCGGGAGCTTTCGGCGGCGAGTACGGCATGCCCATCATCAACCACCCGGAGGCGGCCATCCTCGCGATTGGGGGACTGCACAAGGAGCCGGTTGTGCTCACCGATGCCGAGGGCAATGACACGATCGCCATCCGCTCCATGCAGCAATTCTGTCTCGGGCTCGATCATCGGCTCATCGACGGCGCCGACGCCGGCAAGTTCATGCTTGACGTTCAGAAAACGCTCGAGACGTGGGACCGCGCGATTGGCTAGGTCGCGAGGATTTCGATGAAAGATGCGGGCAGATGAAGCACATCCTCGTAACCGGCGCGACGGGCAAGGTAGGAACTCATTTCATTGAACGCCTGCTGGCCGGCGAAGATTTCCACGACGTGACCATTCGCGCTCTCTGCCACAACCGCCGTCTTGAACCCCATGCGCGATTGGAGACGGTAAGCGGCAATATCGCCGACCGCGATGTTGTGCGTACGGCGATGCGCGGCATTACCCACGTCGTCCACTGTGCGACCTGCAAGGAAACCGAAGACAGCGTCATTGACGTCACGGTGAAAGGCCTCTTCTGGCTGCTGGAGGAGTGCCGTCTCAGCCATTCCTTTCAGCAGATCATCCTCATCGGCGGCGATGCCGCACTGGGTCATTTCTTCTACCCCCATCCGGTTCCGGTGACGGAGCAGCAAAAGCACACCGCATATCCCGGCTGCTATGCGCTCTCCAAGGTTCTCGAAGAAGTCATGCTCGAACAGTACTTCGTTCAATACAACCTGACGGGGTGCTGCCTGAGAGCACCGTGGATCATGGAGAAGGACGATTTCAAATCTTCGCTCACCTTCGGCGAAGACGTTTTCGGAGGCCCGCGCTGGCGAGAGCTTGTCCCCACC
>DASXGD010000027.1:0-13037 GCA_036489245.1 Occallatibacter sp.
TCAAAGGCGGAGTGGCCACGCAGGTGGATGTGGCCCAGGCCGAAACCCAGCTCGAAACCGTGCGGGCACAACTGGTCGACGTTGGTGTGGGGCGCGCGCAATTTGAGCACGCGGTCGGCACCATCGCCAATTACAACCTTCCCGACTTCAGCATTCCGTTTTCGCCGATTGATCTGGCTCTGCCCAAGGTTCCTGTAGGGGTTCCATCGCAATTGCTGGAACGGCGGCCCGATATCTCTTCGTCGGAACGGCAGACGGCCGCCGCCAACGCGCGTATCGGCATCGCTGTCGCTGCGTACTACCCCTCAATTTCGCTCAGCGGAAGCGGCGGCTTTGAGAGCACGCATGGAGGGGTCTGGTTCCAGGGACCCAGTTCGTTCTGGTCGCTTGGAGCCCAGGCCGCACAGTTGCTCTATGATGCCGGTCAGCGCCGTACCCTCACCGATCAGGCCCGCCAGCAGTACGAGGCCCAGGCGGCGGCGTATCGGAACACCGTCATCCAGGCCTTCAGGGACGTGGAAGACAATCTCTCCAGCCTGCGCATTCTCGACCAGGAGGCGGCGGTGGAACAGAACGCCGTGGCTGCCGCGCAGCGCTCGTTTAACCTCTCGAACCAGCGATACAAGGGCGGCGCGACCAGTTATCTTGAGGTGCTCACTGCCGAAACCACCCTGCTTTCGAATCAACGCACCCTGACCGACCTCGAGACCCGTCAGTTCGCCGCGAGTGTCCAGCTGATCCGGTCCCTGGGCGGCGGCTGGGACGTGACCGAGTTGCCCAAGTAGCCTCCACCGGTAACAGGTTCAGGTTTTGGCGGTCATTGAACCCGCCCGGAATCCAGATTTCTCCCCAGCTTTGAGGGCTTGAGTCGTGGCTCGATCGAAACGATCGACTCACAGTTTCACAGTTTCACAGTACGGGGGGGAGGGGTACTCTCATTTTGCTCGACTTTCCCTCTGCAAGTCACTGAAGACAAAGTTTATATTGGGCGCCATACCGCAGAAATAAACGGTCCAAAAGGGCCTTTTTGGCGTCCTGGAGAGCTCAAAACGAAACGGAATTGCTTTCGGTACCCTGGGGTTATGCCGGCCGCCGCACTTCGATCCTCTCGTCCCCCTCTAATTGTGGCAGAACCGTTCGAAAGAAAATGCAAAAGCGCGCGTACACTCTGCGTAATCACGAAGACGGGGGGCGCGGGCGTTGAGACATGCGGGCTATCCTCCAGAAGCCCAGCTAAAATCCTTTCATGGGGCGCATACGGGTTCTTTCTGACCAGGTGGCCAACCAGATCGCCGCGGGCGAAGTGGTGGACCGGCCAGCTTCAGTGGTCAAGGAACTACTCGAAAACGCGCTCGACGCCGGCGCCGGCCGTATCCGGGTGGAAATCGAGGCGGGCGGGCGCAAGCTGATCCGCGTCAGCGATGACGGCTGCGGGATGAACCGGGATGACGCGCTGCTGGCATTCGAGCGCCACGCGACTTCGAAACTCCGCACCGTGCAGGACCTGCTGTCGATCGCCACGCTCGGGTTTCGCGGCGAGGCGCTGCCCTCGATCGCTTCGGTGGCCCGCGTCACCCTGGACACCGGGACCGGAGAATCTGCCGCAACCGGGGCCGGCACCCGGGTGGAAATCGCAGGGGGGAAGATCCTCCACGTCGACGATGCCGCCCTGCCCCGGGGAACCACGCTTTCGGTCGCCGACCTGTTCTTCAACACTCCCGCCCGGCGCAAATTCCTGCGCGCCGAATCTACCGAACTGGCCCACGTGACCGCGCTGGTCACCCATTACGCCCTCGTGCATCCGGAAAAGCACTTCGAGCTGGTGTCGGCTACCCACACCCTGCTCTCGGCGCCGCCTGTAACCCGCACCGCAGAGCGGATTTACCAGATTTTCGGCAAGGACACCCTGGCCCAGCTACTGAGCATGGCTGCCGAGCTTCCCCTGGAGCGTGCCGGCCTTCCCGAGCCGCCGCCCTGGAAACGAGACCCGGGCGAGCCCCCGCAGGAGGCGGGACGCCTCCGCCTCGCCGGATTCTATTCCAAGCCTGAACTGCAGAAGCTGAACCGCAACTCGATCTACGTCTTCATCAACAAGCGGCTGGTCCGGGACCGGCTTCTGATGCACGCCATCAGCGAGGCATATCGCAACGTCATCCCACCCACCAGCTTTCCGGTGGTGCTGCTCTTCCTCGAATTGCCACCCGAAGAAGTCGACGTCAATGTGCATCCCGCCAAGACCGAGGTGCGCTTCCGGCAGCAGCAAGTGGTTCACGACTTTGTCCGGGACAGCCTCCGCACAGCGCTGATCAAGGCGCGCCCCGCCGCGGGTTTTCTGTCAGCGCTCAACTCGGCTCCCTCGGCCAGCCCCTCGCTGATGCCGCCCGGTCTTTCGCCGCTCCCCGGCTCCCCGGATCCCAATGGCTTCGAACCCAGAGAAGACGAACCGCCAGTTCCTCCAGAATCGGAACCGATGGATCAACAGGATGGAGAGCCCTTCCTGCTGACCGCCAAGACCCCAGCTTCGGTTCCCGGCACATTGCCGTTCGCCCCGGGTGCCTTCCGGCCCGGTGCTTTCCCCAATCAGCAGGCCTGGGGTGAGGCGGCATCGGCTCTTTTTGCGCCCGCGCCCCCGGTGTTGTCGGAAGGCTGCTCTCCAGGCCTCGGGGCATCAGTAACTTACGGCCAGAACCCGGCACTGATGGCAGCGCAAATCGAAGCCGAACAGGCGGCTGGCACCCTGAACCATCTGGGCTCTCTCAAGCCACTCGGCCAGCTCCGCGAATCTTTCATCCTGGCTTCAGGAAACGACGGCCTGTGGATCATCGATCAGCACGTCGCCCACGAGCGGATTCTCTTTGAAAAGATTCTGCGCGACCGCCAGGTTGAAAACGTGCAGCGACAGCGCCTCCTGATGCCGATGCTGGTGGAGCTGAAGCCGTGGCAGATGGTGGTTTTTGCGGGCATTGCGGGAGAACTCGAGCGGAATGGATTCGAGGTTGAACCGTTTGGACCACAGACCCTTGCCGTAAAAGCCGCTCCGGTGGGCCTCGAAGGGGCGGCTCTCGAGCGTATGCTGTCCGACGTCATCGATCAGTCCGGTGACCAGACCGAGGAAATGGAACAAAATGAAAACCTTACCACTCTGCGTTCGCGCATCGCTGCTTCCATCGCGTGCCACGCGGCGATCAAGGTCAATACCCCACTTGACCCGACACGTATGGAGTGGCTATTGTTGGAACTTGCAAAAACTGAACACCCAACCAGTTGCCCGCATGGACGTCCTATCGCTTTGTTGTATTCTTGGAAAGAGATCCAGCGAGCCTTCCACCGAATTTGAATCGGCCTAGGAGGGCGGTAAACGTCCCCCGAGGGGGACCGAGAGCCCGGCACAACCAGCCAAACCAGGGAGAAATCATCCCGATTATGCAACACTTCGTCACCGGCTAGCGGAGCGGCGACTTTCGGATGGCCTAACAGGACGCATCATCTTCTGGTTAAGCTCTAACGCCAGCCTGGAAAAGAGGTTCTTCTTTGACATCAGAGCAATTGGAAATTGCACGCGCGGAACGGATGCGCCAGAACGGACATGGGGCACTCACATTGGAAGATGCCCGGACGTGGATTGAAGAGACGGGATTGTGTCTCTTCCTGCCCAGGCGGCAGTACTCCGCATCGCTTGCTCCATCCTTTGTTGAGGCCGTAGCGGGACAGCAGAACTCTACTCCTGATCCCACCCAAACCGCACACGCTGAGGAACTTCTCGTTCGCCTTGAGAAGGACGGCGTGGCTGTAAGGCTTAATCTGATCGGGCATCCCGGGGAACAGCCGGATTACGTTGTGGCGGCCTGGGTATTGCCGTACGTATACGCTTTGCGGGGCGACCGTGACTGGCGCCGCAGCCCGCAATTGACCGGCTCCCGGCAGGTATCTCCTCTCGCCATTCAGGCGTACAAACGGCTCGAGTCGGGGGACGCCACGATCGCGGAGCTTACGCGGTTTCTGGGTCGCGAAGTATCGGAAGTTGCGGTTCTGCGGGCGATCACCGAACTGTGGCAGCAGTTGCGCATCATTCCTGTTATTTCTGCTCCCGGCCAGCCGGCACAATGGCAGTTGTTGCGGCACCGCTATCAGAAGGCTATCGCCGAGGGGGCGTCGACCTCTCAGGTAACCGCCATCTCGGTGCTGGCTTCCATTTACCTGCAGGCTGTGATTGCCGCCAGCATGGAGGAAGTAGAGATCTTCCTTTCACCTCTGACCGCGCGCAGCAAGATCCGCGAGGTCCTGCGCGGCCTGGTGGCTACGCGGCAGGTGCATACGCTCACCCTGGGCCACGCTCCCCATTACTACGTAGCGGGCACGCTGCCGGAGTTTGCGCCGGTCCCATCGATTTACGCCAGTTCAGCGATTTCATCCGCCGGCTATTTCTCTCGTTTCAACGATCACGAGGAAAGCACGCCCGAACCGGTTGTGGCCAAGCCGGAAGTGGTCGTCCACGAGAGCAGCGCGCCACTGCCGGCCGTCGAATCACACAGCAACGGGAGTTCCAACGGGCACAAGCCAGCCGCGAACGGGAAGCCGGCCGCGTCACGAACCCATTTCAGCCGGCCCGTCCCTCACTCGCGGAATCGCAAGCCTGGCCAGTCTTCCAGTAACGCGCGCACCGCCCGCAGGCCTGCAGATGCACGCAGCAGCGGAACGCGCGCGGCGAGCGGAACCCGGCCTCCGGCAAATGGGGCGCGGCCCGCAGCCAACACTCGGTGGACCGGCGGTAGTTCAAAGCCGTCCAATGGGGCGCATTCCAACGGGAACGGTCACTCGACGACGGGCACCACGACTGGAAAACGGCCCGGGCAATCGTCCGTAGCCGCCTGGAGCAAGCGCAACGGCTCCGCAGTCGCCGGCAGTCCTGTGGGATCCGGACGTTCTGGTAGTCTGACCCGCAGCAGCGCTCCCCGGAAGGATTCCCGGAGCGACGCCCGGTCGGCGCGTGGGGGCCGTACGCCCGCGCTCACGGCGGGAGCAAAGGCCGGCAACAGCAAGCGCTACGGGTTTACCGCCCGGCCGAAACAGGGAACCAAAAAGCGCGGATGATTCAGGGTTCGCCTGCAGGTGATCGACCGAAGATCATTGTCGCTATAGACGGGCCGGCGGGCGCGGGCAAGAGTACCATCGCGCGCCACCTGGCCCGTCATTTCAGTCTTCTGAACCTGGAAACCGGCGCAATGTACCGGGCTTTTGCTTTGAAGGCGCTTCGCGCGGGTTTGTCTTTGGAGTCGAGCGAGGAGTTGGAGCGGCTCGCTCGGGAAACCACCATCCGGCTGGAAAGCGGCGCGGATGAGAATCGCGTCCTGCTCGACGGCGAAGACGTAACCGGATTGATTCGCAACCAGACCGTGACCGACGGTGCGTCCAGGGTCAGCGTCTTTCCCTCCATTCGCGCATGGATGGTTCGATTGCAGCAGGAGATGGGCGCGGAAGGCGGGGTGGTGATGGAGGGCCGCGATATTGGAACGGTGGTCTTCCCCCATGCGGACGCCAAGATCTTTCTCGATGCGGCTCCCGAGGTGCGCGGGCTGCGCCGCTTTGACCAGCTCGGTTCCAAACCATCACAACAGCCGGAAGAGGTCATTCGCGATTTGCGCGAACGCGACCTGCGCGACCGCAATCGTGCCGATTCTCCCCTCAAGCCAGCCGAGGATGCTGTCATCCTGGACTCCACGAACATGACGCTGGAGGAGGCTGTCACGGCAGCCGAGGATATCGTGGCTGCAAGGCTGGCGCGCCTGGGTCGCCCAAATCCCGCCTGATGGGGGAACGGAAACGAACCGCCCACGCCGCCCCTCACGCGGCTTAGCTCCCGAGACAGGTCCTGTCGGTTTTACAAAATTAATCTCGTGCCGGATAGTGCAACGCCCCTGTTTGTCAGGACACGCCAGGGTTACAATCGTACTGAGAGACAGGCCCGTCTCGTTCCCCCGCTAGCGAGTTCTGTTCAGATCCAGGATGTTCAAATCCAGGAGCGGAAATGGAAAAGAACTGCATTGCATGCGGGTCCAGCCGACTTCGCCTTTCGAGGTTCAGGCTCGCCGATCTTCCGAAGTTACTGACTTTGCAGTATCCCGTTCGTTGCGTCTCCTGCCAGGAACGATCGTATGCCTCGTTACCGTGGGTCTTGGAACACAGGCGGAAACGATCCAAGCGGAGGTAGCAACTCTCTGGCGGGGCGGTGTCTTTGACGGGTTGAATCGCGGAGAGCATGGGATCAGCCTCTTCGCAGATCGAGAAAATGCTATAGGCTCTAAAGACAGATGGAAATCACCTGTAATCGCTGCCACCAGCCTGTAGAGCCGGAGAGTTGTTACTGCCAGACGTGCGGGTTGCCACAACTGGTGTACACCTCCGAAGGCGGCGCCGGAACGCCGCAGCCTGAAAAATGGAACGAGGCGGTGCGTGACGCCAGTTCCGTGGACTGGAGACCGGCTCTGCGCACCGCGATCCTGCTGGCCATTCCCGCGGGGTTACTCTCCTGCGGCATTTCGCCGGTGGGTGTGCTGGGGCTGTTCTGGATGTCGGCCGCCGCGGCCTGGGTGGTCACGCTTTATGTGCGCAGCCAGCAACCGTCCTGGATCACGATGGGGGCCGGGGCGCGGATCGGCCTGGTGACCGGGCTCATCGCCGGCGCAGTGGCTTTTTCCGTCAGCGGCGGAGCCTTGTTTGTGCAGCGGTTTGTTCTGCATCAGGCTGGAGCCATCGACACCGAATGGAAGGCGCGCGTCGAAGCCAGTCATCAACTCACCCAGCAGCTGGCAACGCAGATGGGAGTGCTCGATACCGCGCGACTGCAAGCCCAGAAGGCCCTGATGCTGTCTCCCGAAGGCCATGCAGGAATCGAAGCCTTTGGCATGGCCAGCAATGCTTTGTTTCTGCTGCTCTTTGCCGCGGGCGGAGGAGCACTGGGGGCGCGCCTGCTGGCCCGCTCGCGGCGGCCAGAGGCCTGACGTCCGGCATCGGGCCGCCTATTTCTGCACAACTTGCCCCGAGCCGTGGCGCCCTCGTATCATGCCACGAGAGACAAGCCCACGAGAAACAAGCCTCTAAAGAAACGGCGAGAGAGCATCGATGAGCGAAGCGCAAACGAAACCATCCCTGCGCGTCAAAGGCAGGTTGATGTCCGCGTCGGAGATTGAGCGCACCCTGGTACGGCTGGCCCACGAAATCGTGGAGAAGAGCAACGGCAGCGAGGGCCTCGTGCTGGTCGGCATCAAGCGCCGCGGCGTGCCATTGGCGGAACGCCTTGCCAAGCTCATCTCCGGAATCGAGAAGCACCGCATTGAAACCGGAGTGCTCGATATTCAGTTCTACCGCGACGATCTTTCAACAGCGGACGTTCGTCCCGTGGTTACGGCGGGAGCGATCGGATGCGAAATCGTGGGTCACGACGTGGTGCTCTGCGACGACGTGCTCTACACCGGCCGCACGATCCGCGCCGCGCTCGACGCGCTCTTCGATCACGGGCGGCCGCGCCGCGTGCAACTGGCGGTGCTGATCGACCGCGGCCATCGCGAACTGCCCATCGAGGCCACGTACATTGGCAAGCGCGTGCCCACGAGCAGCCGCGAAATCATCGAGGTGAAATTCCAGGAAGTGGATCGCGACGAGCAGGTGTTGCTGGTCGAGCGGGTGGACTGAAGTATGGCAGCTTTCAGCTTCTAGCTTCTAGCTCCTAGCTAATAAGGGGGCTGAGAAACAAACACTGGCGGCCCGGGCACATCGATCGAATCAGAGTCAGAGGTAACGTGGCATACATCACTGTCGGGTTCCGGCCGTTAGCTGGAGGCTAGGAGCTAGAGGCTGCTTCCTATGAATGCAACTGCCGTCCCTGTGCGTCGCAATCTCAATCCTCCGCAGCCCGCCGCTTCCCGATTTCCTCACCATCCGGGTTCGCTCCTGTCGGTCAATGACCTGAGTCTCGATGCGGTCAATCAAATCCTCGAGCGCGCCACCGCTCTCGAGGGCCAGGATGCGCTCACCCGCGATCGAATCCTGGCCAAGCGCCGGGTGGCCCTGCTGTTTTATGAGTCGTCCACACGCACGCGAACCAGCTTCGAACTGGCGGCCAAGAGCCTGGGAGCAGACACGGCGCTCATTTCGAGCCTGTCCTCGAGCATCGAAAAGGGCGAGTCACTGAAAGACACCGGGCTGACCCTGCGGGCACTCGGGGCGGAGACCATCATCCTGCGGCACAACTCCTCGGGCGCACCGTGGCTCCTCGAAGAGGCGACGCGTCTGCCGGTGCTCAACGCGGGCGACGGGATGCACGAACATCCCACCCAGGCGCTACTCGACCTGCGCACGATCCTGGCCCATCTGCGGCCGGGGATCGCGCATGTGGGCCCGGACACGCTGGCCGGCGTCACAGTCTCCATCGTGGGCGACATTCAGCATAGCCGGGTGGCACGGTCGAATATGCTGCTGCTGCCGCGCCTGGGAGCGCGGGTGCTGCTGTGCGGGCCCCGGGAGCTCTTGCCTTCGCTGGCCACCGGAGCCGGGCAGGGCATCCCACCCCAGCGACAAGGACCCGTCGCCGGGGACCCCGGCATTGCCATCGAACGCGACTTCGAAGCGGCGCTGCGGGAATCGCAAGCGGTGATGATGCTGCGTATCCAGGCGGAGCGGCTGGCGGGGGTGCAAATCGACCTGGAACAGTACAAGGCCAGCTACCAACTGACCGGCAACCGCCTGCATGAGCTTGCTCCGCGAGCGGTGGTGCTTCACCCGGGTCCGATCATTCGCGGGCTTGAGATTACGGCCGGCGTGGCGGACGGCGCGCAGTCCGCGATTCTCGAACAGGTGCGGAACGGCGTGGCCATCCGCATGGCGGTGGTGGAACGCGCCCTGACCGCGGCCCCCAAGTACGGAGGCCGGCCATGACGGCGTTGGCGATACGCGGAGGACACCTGATCGACCCGGCGGCGGGTGTGGATGGTCCCAGAGACATTTTGCTGAAGGACAACCGGGTGGCGGAGGTCGCGGCACCGGGCAAGCTGAAGCTGGCCAACGGGGCCGAGGCTCTCGATGCCAAAGGGCTGGTGGTTGCGCCAGGCCTGATCGATATCCACGTGCACCTGCGCGAGCCCGGGCAGGGCTACAAGGAGACGATCGCAACCGGAACGGCGGCGGCGGCGGCCGGAGGCTTTACGGCAGTGGCGGCGATGCCCAATACCTCGCCGGTGAATGACTCGCCCGAGACCACGCGCTGGATGCAGTCCGCGGAGCGCGGCGCCGCGGTGCGGGTGTTTCCGATTGCGGCGGCGACGCGGGGATCGAAGGGCGAGGCGATCAACGATTTTGCCGCCCTCAAGGCCGCCGGCGCGGTTGCGGTGACTGATGACGGCCACCCCATCCTGAAAGACAACGTCATGCGCGAGACCCTGACCGCGGCGGCGCGGGTGGGCCTGAGCGTGATCCAGCACGCGGAGGACACCCGGCTGACCCAGGGCGCGTGCATGAACGCCGGGCCGGTGGCGTTCCGGCTGGGTTTGCGCGGCATGCCGGCTGAAGCCGAGTCGGGCCTGGTGGAGCGGGATATCCGCCTGGTGACCGAGTTGCGGGATGCGCGCGCCCATCTGCATGTGGCCCACACTTCGACGGCGGCCGCCCTGGCGGCAGTGCGCCAGGCGAGGCGCAATGGCCTGCGCGTGACCTGCGAGGTCGCGCCGCACCACTTCCTGCTCAGCGACGAGCACGTCGGTTTCTACGACACGCACTGCAAGATGAATCCGCCGCTGCGTTCGGCTGCCGACCGCGACGCCATGATCGAGGCCATTCTCGATGGCGTGGTGGACGCGATTGCCACCGACCACGCGCCGCACGCTACCCACGAAAAAGAAGTGGAGTTCGAACGGGCCCCCAACGGCATTATCGGGCTCGAAACCGCGCTGGGGCTGTGCCTGCGCTGGCTGCATCGCGAATGGAAGATGCCGCTGGGACGGGTGCTGAGCCTGCTGAGCGCACAGCCGGCCGCGCTGCTGAGCCTGAAAGGGCGCGGCACGCTCACGGTGGGCAGTTGCGCCGATGCGGTGGTGTTCGACCCCAAGACGGAGTGGACCTATCGAGCGACCGAGGGACGATCGAAGTCAAGGAATACGCCGTTCGATGGCTGGATGATGCAGGGGCGAGTGCACTGGACAATCTGCGAAGGCCGCATCGCGTACGCAAACGCGGCCCGGTCCTGAGGCAGGATTCGATCCCTTTGGGGCAACTGGGGGCGGAATTATACGCAAACGGCCCCCTAAATTCGTTTCAACCGGGCGTCCCAAACTGCGGCCACCCAATGGAACGGTGTTCCACCCGAAGCCATGAAGATGCAAATGCAGATCCTTCCCCTTCACTACGCTCAGCGTCAGGATGACACCATTAAGGTGGAATAGGGCAATCTCTCGACCAAAAAAGAAGGGCAAGCGCCATGCACCGCGCCTGCCCCGTTTGCGAAGCCCGAATCAATTGATGGTGAGCGTGAGGTTGGTTGTGGCGGTAATGGTCGCGGTCACCGAATCCTGCGCGGTCAGGGTGATGGTGTAGGTTCCCTTGGGTGGATTGGGAGTGGTGGTCGAGCTGGAACTGCTGCCGCCGCAGGCGCTCATGGCCAGACCGGCGGCGGCCAGGAGGATGATCCACGCGGCGGAACGGAACTTGCGCGCGTAACGGCCCAGGAATCCAGCCAGCAGCAGGCCCGCGAACGCGAGTTCGGCGGGGAGCCGGTTGGGGGCCTGCCCGGGCTCCGGACCGCGACTGATGCCGTTGCCGCGAGGAGAGCGGAGCGAGTGGAGTCCGGGCTTGGACATGCCGGTTGAGGAGCAGTCCGCAGCCTTGGCGTCAAAAGTGAGGGCGGTTGTCACCGCCGCCGTCCCAGGCAGCGGCAGAGAGCCCTGGCCGCTGGTGAGCGTGGTGGTGAACGAGTAGCAGAGATTGGAGAGCGCGTTGTTGTTGGAGGTGCTGCTGATCGCGATGAGCACGGTCCCCGTGTAGCCGCCCGCCGGGGTCACCGTAATGGTGGAGTCAGCCGACGTTCCCTGTTTCACGGTCACGTTGGTTGCGGCGAGCGTGATGGTGCCCTTGCCGGAGCTGGTGGTCCCGATGGTCACGGATCCGACACCGGTCGAGGGCGCGTGGGTGGCGTCGCCGGAATACTGGGCCAGGACCGAATGCGTTCCGGTGGCGGTGAATGTGGCGCTGTAGGTAAAGGTTCCATTGGCCGAGAGCGCCTGGTTGGAGAGGGTGGTTCCGCCGCAGGTAGTGATGCCGAGCCCGCCGCAGTCGGTGCCGCCATCGATCTTGAGGGTCACGGTGCCGGCCGGCGTCCCGGAGCCGCTGGCTTCGGCAACGGTAATGGTGAATGTATCGGCAACGTTGACCGCGGGAGTGGCGTTGGCTGGGACCACGGTGGTGGTGGTGGCGATGAGGCCCGCGGAAGTCCCCGCGTTGACCGGCCATTTCAGAGCCAGGTTATACAGGTCGACCGAGCCCAACCCGGTGACTTCGTCATAGCCGGTACCCGCCGAGAAACCGGTGGTGGCGCTGCAAAAGCTGGTGCCGGCGGTGCAGTTGTTGTTGCCGGAGGTCACGTCGTGAAATGCACTGGCATAGGTCGCGCTGTCCGCCGCCAGCTTGTAGAGCGTGGTGTTGATGAGGCCCTGTCCGGTTGCGTATCCGGCCTTCTGATTGATGAGGGCGAGCATGCCGGCGAAGATGGGCGCGGCGAAACTGGTGCCGCCGGCGACGGTGAGATAACTGGTCGTGGAATCGCGAAATCCGCTATTGCAGCTGGCTGCCTGGGCGGCTTGGGTACCGGAGGCCGGCGCCCAGTTGGTGACGTCGCTGGTGCAGTAGAGGTATCCCGGCAAGGCGGGGGAGGAATAGAGCGAGATGTCGGGGACCAGGCGCTTGGAGCCGGAAGCGATGCCGGGAACGCCGGTTTGCCAGCTCGGCCGGGCGACGAGCGCACTGGCGCCGCCGCCGCTGGCGCTCAAGCCGCCCTGGCTGCTGTCGTCGTTCCAGGCCACCTCGGGAATGTATTTGATTGCGGACGTGGTGGTATCGGCGGTGCTGCTGCCGCCCGTCCAGTAGGTGGTGTTGGTTCCGGCGGAGTTGGCCGCCGTAATTTCGGTTCCTCCCATGCCGGTCACGTAGGCGCTGCTGGCGGGGTAATTGACGGCAACCGCTTCCTGCTGGGCAGTGGTCAAATGGGTGTCGCCCGAACACGCGGTCGAGCCCTGGTCTCCCGATGCGGTGACGATGGTCTGGCCCTGCGACGCGGCCTGCGACATTACGTTCTCGAGCACGCCGAGACTCGACGTGTTGAGCTCGGTCTCGCAACTGGCGTAGCTCAGGGAAATGATGGGCGCGATGAGCTCGTCCACGGCGTATTGCACCGAATCGAACACGCCGAAGCTGTTGTTGCTACCGGTGTACACGAAGACCACGTTGGCGCCGGGCGCCATGGCTCCGGACCACTCGACATCGAGATCGGATTCGCCTTCATCTCCGTCAGCGACCACGGTCGAATCGCCGGTCCCCGGGACCAGGACGAGGGTGGGATCTTTCTTGGTGAGGCCGGAGGCGCTCTGAAAGTTTTCAACGTCGGTGACCTGGATGGCGGATTGACCGGCAACCGCGATCGACTGCCCGGTGCCGTTGAGGCTGGCGCTATAAAGCGGGGTGACGTCGTAGACGGTGGCAATATCTCCGGGAGCGAAGAAGACATTGTGCGAAGAACCGGAGGTAAACGCTGCACGGGGAACGATGTGCTGGGGGCGGGGGCGGAAATTATCCAGGTTGCGAATGCCGGCTATAACCGCGGAGATGGACGACGGCACGGAGAGCCCGGAGGAAGGCGCAAAATGCCGCGTTCCGCCGGACTGGTAGTAATGCATCTGGGTGGAGAAGGCCTGTTCGACCTGGTTCACGGTGCCGGAGAAGCGGATCATGTTGCGGCTTCGAGCGGTGGAGTCGATGGAGAATCCCTGTTGCTGGAGCCA
>DASXGD010000067.1:0-5521 GCA_036489245.1 Occallatibacter sp.
CTCTACGAACTCTATCAAGCGCGAGCGGGTGTTTACGGACGAATGGGTGAATGGGATCGAGCCGCAGATGACTACTCGCACGCGATCCAATATGCGAAGCAATTGTCGTATTGGCGAGGCATCACCGAGGCGGACGGACTATTGGCGAAGGCCTATCTGCGACAGGGCGAGCTTCGGCCGGCTCTCGCGGCCGTAACCGAGGCAATTGAAGCCAACAAGCACATTCCCGATGAACTCTATTTTGTGCCGCGGAATCTTGCGATAAAGGCGGAGATTCTGGCGAAACTTGGAGATGCCAAAGCGTCGGATGAACTCTATCAGAAGAGTACAGATCTCATTGATGCACTCCTGTCGAAAGTGCCGACACCGACTGTGGAGCGTCAGCTGCTCGCACAATTGAGCGAAGTGTATGCCGGATATTTTGCCTCGCTGAGCGATCGAGGGAAGAATAGGGAGGCATTCAGAGCAATCGAGCGTGCCCGAGGCCGAGTCGAAGCGCAGGCGCTGGAGGATCACGAACCAATAGCACCCCATGAACCCACGAGTGCCGAGCAGCGTCTGACAGACCTCAATTTGAGATTGCTCGGTACCGACGACATTGGATCTAAGGCATTTTAGGAAATTATGTAGACTATGGATGGCGATTCTCCGCGGCGAGAAAACATATGGGGCGACCCTATGGGGATGATCTACGCCGTAAATTTCTTTCCGCCTACGATGAGGGCGAAAGCACGCTGGAGGAGTTGGCGGAGCGTTTTCTGGTAAGCCTGGGCTGGGCCAAGAAGATTTCCTCACAGCGCAATCGAACCGGCCAGGCGGAACGGGTAGCGCACCGTCCGGGGCGTAAGCCGCATGCGGGCAGCGAAGCCCAGCAGCAGGTGCGGGACTGGATCGCGGCCAAGCCCGACCTGACACTGGCCGAGATTCAGTTGAAATTACGCAGCGAGGCCGGAGTCAGCCTGAGCTTGCCACAGATCTGGTACCTACTGCGGAGATTGAGTCTGCGACTGAAAAAAAGTCGCTCCATGCCAGCGAGCGGGACACCGAAGCCAATCTCAGGCAGCGTCAGGAATTCATCGCGCAACTCGCCTCGATCCCGCCCGAAAGGCTGATTTTTCTGGATGAGAGTGGAGTCACTACTTCCATGACTCGGCTCCGTGCACGTTGTATCGGCGGCCGGCGCATTCATGAAGCAACGCCCGGCGGTCACTGGAAGATCATGACCATCCTCGGGGCCATGAGCATGGAAGGAATCGTCGCCGCCATGACCATCGAAGAAGCCACCGACGCGGACATTTTTCTGGCCTTTGTTCAGCAGGTGCTCTGCCCGGCACTCAGGCCGGGTGATTGGGTCGTGATGGATAATCTCAGTTCGCACAAAGTTGCCGATGTGCGCCAAAGCATTGAGAAAGCCGGAGCGCAGTTGCTCTACCTGCCTCCCTATTCGCCTGATCTCAATCCCATTGAGAAAGCCTGGGCGAAGCTGAAACAACTGCTCCGCGCTGCTCAGGCCAGAACTCGAGAAGCCCTTGAATTTGCCATCGCAGAAGCTCTCAAACTGATCACTCCGGACAATGCCAAGGCGTGGTTCAGGCTCTGTACTCCGGTCTACACAATTTCCTAAAATGCTTTAGTACTTAGAGTCTAGGTGGGATTCGGATGAATCCGTAGTCTGGCGGTCGGACATCCGCCTGGTTTATACCCCACCAAGAGGGGCCCGCTTCCTCCCTATGTAGATTTGCTTTTTTTCGCCTTTTTAAAATTTCGCGGATGGAGCCAAATGGGTTACGAGCAAATATCGTCGAATGTAACAAGCATTTTTGTTACATGCACTGCTGTTAGACTCTTCTCTATCTATTCGCCAGGAATCCTTTTATTCCCCGCCTTTCCGCCTTTTTGGGGTACGGTGGAGACTCAGGAAACGCGAAGGTCCGGCCCTAATTGCTTGGCTTGGCAGGCACCGAAGATCCTTCAGCCTCCGCTTCGTCCGCCGAATCCTCTACCAGTACCGCCGATCCCGGAACGATGTCATAGCTGAGGTCGCCCTTGCCGGTGGGATGGAAGGTGACCCGCAGCGGCTCTCGTTGCCACTCGGGCGCGCCGCAGACTGGGTCTGGCCGGGTTTTCGGATCGGAATCGAAGGCGTCCACCTTCTTCGCCAATACCGGTTTGCGCGCTGCCAGTTGCGCCACCACGGCATAGAGGCTCTTGCCCGATGCGGTAACGCCACAGTACGCACCGTAGTCGCGGAACCAGCTCACCTGGCTTACGCCAGGGTCGTAATCGGGCAGTTTAAGCGCAGTCACGTGACCCGTCGTTCGGTCGACCAGCAGCCACGGTCCGCGCTGCCATACCCAGTGCCCTTGCTTGTCCGCCGCGGCGGGCTTGTCGCCGGGAAGCGCATCGTTGAGCCGCAGAACGCGCCGAACCACAAAGCTGCGGTCGGTTACGTCGTGACCATCGCCGGTGGTCCACTCCTTGACCACGCCGTCGACAAGCAGCGGTCGGATCTTCAGAGAATCTTCGGTGGAGGAGGCTCCGGCCGGATCTCCAGCCCGCGAATAAGGCACATGTTTTACGGCGCCCAGCACCACGACATGCTCTTTGTGGGTAGTGGCAGCGTTGCCATTCAACGAAACCAGGAAGGATAGCCCGAGAGCCCCCAACAAAAATCCAAATTGCCGTCCAGCAAGCATGACGGTACTGCTCCTGACTCGACCCCCGAAACTCAAACTCTTCTGCTTCTAAAGTTGCGCTGCTTCCACCGCCCGCGCAACACGAAATGCCGTGCTTTCATTCAAATGGCGCGCCAGCACCTGCATGCCGACGGGAAGGCCCGCAGGCGTCGTCCCGCAGGGTACGGTCACGCCGCAAATCCCGGCCAGGCTGGCGGTCACGGTGTAAATATCGGCCAGGTACATCGAAAGCGGATCGTCCGTTTTCTCGCCCAGCTTGAAAGCCGGCACCGGGGAAGTGGGTGTCACAATCGCGTCTACTTCGCCAAAGGCGCTCAGAAACTCGTCGGCCAGCAGCCTCCGGACCTTTTGCGCCTTCAGGTAATAGGCGTCGTAGTAGCCCGCCGAAAGCGCGTAGGTACCGAGCAGAATGCGCCGCTTGACCTCGGCCCCGAAGCCCTCGTCGCGGGAATGGCTGTACATAGCGCTCAGGTTCTCCGCAGCCGGAGAGCGGTACCCGTACCGTACGCCGTCGAACCGCGCCAGATTGGCGCTGGCTTCGGCTGTCGCGATCAGGTAGTAGGTGGGGATGGCGTACCGCGTGGTCGGCAGCGAGACCGGCCTGACCTCGCACCCGGCGGCCTTCAAGGCGTCGATTCCCTTCTCTATCGCAGCGCGGACGTCGGGATCGAGGCCCTCGCCAAAGTATTCTGCCGGTACGCCCAGACGGAGCCCTTCGACGGGCGTGTCGCTCTCCGCAGCATAGTCCGGCACCGAAGCTGGCGAGCTGGTGGCGTCCATAGGATCGTGCCCGGCAATGATGCCCAGCAGCGTGGCGGCGTCGCGCACGTTGCCGGCAAACGGTCCTACGCGATCGAGCGACGAGGCAAAGGCGATGAGCCCGTTGCGCGAAACCCGTCCATACGTCGGCAGCACCCCCACCACCCCGCAGAAGCTAGCCGGCTGCCGAACGGAGCCGCCGGTGTCGCTGCCCAGGGTGGCGACGGCGAGGTTGGCGGCCACCGCGGCCGCGGAACCGCCGCTCGACCCACCCGGCACCCTCTCCGGGTCCACCGGATTGCGCACAGGTCCGTAAGCCGAGTTCTCGTTGGAGGAGCCCATCGCAAATTCATCGCAATTCAGCTTGCCCAGCAGCACCGCTCCCGCGGCCTCAAGCCTGGCAACCACGGTTGCGTCATACGGAGGCCGGTAGCCCTTCAGGATCCGGGAGCCGGCCGTGGACGGCGCGCCGCGCATCACCAGCACGTCCTTGATGCCTACAGGGATGCCAGCCAGCGGAGGCAGCGGATCTCCCTTGGCGGCAAGCGCATCGATTCGCGTGGCCTGCTCCAGGGCCCGCTCTTTCGTCAGGCTCAGGTAGATATTTAGCTGCCCATTGATGGCGGCGATGCGATCGTAGTAAGCCGCGGCCAGATCGGCCGCTTTCACGCTGCCGGAGGAGATGCCCTCGCGCAGCCGGGCGAGCGTCGCCGGCCTCTCAACCAGGGTTTCTGCCATGTTCTCGCTGGACAAACCCGAATCCTCTCCAGTCCCTAACGCTCAATCACTTTTGGTACTTTAAAGAACACGTTGTCCGTGTCGGGCGCCTGCGGCATCACCGCCCCGCGTTCGAGCGAAGGCACGGCCACATCCTTCCGCAGCCGGCTTTGACCGCCTGCGCCATCGAGTTCGCTGACCTGTGCCAGCGGAGCTACGCCGGATGTGTCCAGTTCATTCAACTCGGCGACGTAGTCGAGAATGGCATTCAGGTCCTGGACCATGCGCGGCATCTCGTCCGGCGCCAGTTCAAGGTGCGCCAGTTCGGCCACGCGCTCCACGTCTTCTACCGTTACGTTGGCGCTCATTCTGCACTCTGTTCGGGCGCTGCAGGAGAGCGTCCGATCTCCATTCGATGTTTGAAGTATAGCTGGTTACAGAAAACGGACTCGGAGACTCCGTCCTCGCCGTTCCGGCCACCGACCCCAGTATCAATCGGCATCTCAGTCCACCACCAGGGTCAAAGTGACGACATGCTGAACCCCGTTGGACGTCACCGTCACCGGAACGGAGTAAGTTCCAGCTGGAGTGGTGTGCGTAGTGGGCGACGACGGAGGCGCACCTCCGGTTCCTCCGCCCGACGAGGAACAACCGGAGAATCCAAGCATCAGGAAGGCGAGGACCGCGATCGGGAAACGCAACTTCCGTCGGCGCCACACGAGCGGAAGAATCAACACGGCGAAACCCAGGGTGAGGGCGCGCCCTCCGGCCGAGGACGGAGGCACAACATGAGCCGAGGCTGATTGGCCGGTGCTTATCTCGAGAGCCTCGGTGCCGGTTGCACCCGCACCAACGTTCTCCGTCGACGGGTTGAAGGTACAGGCTGCGTACGATGGCAGTTTTCCGCATTGGAATGCAAAGGTGCCGCCCGGCGATCCTGTAGAAGGCACGATGCCGAGAGTGTAGCTGGCGGTCTGGCCGCTGCTGACAGTTACGGTGGATGCGCCGGAAGAGGTGACGTGGAAATCGGATCCTATCCCCGAAAGATGGGCCGTAACGCTGGATGCCAACGCGCTGCTGGAAACCGTAAAGGTCCCATTCTGGGACCCCACGCTGGGCGGAGTGAACATTACACCGGTAGTGCACGTCGCGCTCAGTGGAAGAGACGGCCCACAGGTGTTATTCACGAGCGTGAATCCGGAGGAGACCGAGAGGTTCAGTTCGGTGAGTTCTTCTCCGTCGTTTGAATTTATGATCGTCAGCATGACCGGGCTGCTGGCAGTGCCGACGCCAGTCGTCGGAAAATTCACCTGGGCCGGCACGATCTGAACCCTTCCACTCACGGGAGG
>DASXGD010000141.1:0-8124 GCA_036489245.1 Occallatibacter sp.
TGCGAATCAGGTCGAACAGCTGGTCGTCCGATTTCCCGGTAAGCGTCTTGGGGTCGGTGAAGTCGCTGAGCGTCAGCTGCATATCCTTGGCAAGGTCGGTCTTGCCGTCTCCATTGGCGTTATGGCACAGGGCGCAATCGAAGCCGTAGATCTCCTTTGCACGGGCCATGGAGGGATTGGCGGGATTCCCGGTTTTGGAGGCTTTGGGGGATGCGGCGCTTCCTGCCTGCGGCGCGGCCGCCGGGTTGTATGCTGCGCCTAAGGCTAAAAAAACCACCGCGGGAAGGAGGAGCAAGGGTTTCTGCATGACAGTCTCCTCAGTTGCAGGTGTCGGGAAAGGCATCTGGCAGCTGGTTGAATTTTTCTGCAAACATTATAGGCGCAATTAACACATAGTCCAGTGATCGCTTCAATTGCAATGTGTTCCAAATCCCCCTACAATAGGAGGATTGCAGGAAAGGTCCTACATCAAAGATGCCCAAGGAAAAGATCCATCCGAACTATGCCGCGGTGCGTGTGCTTTGCGCCTGCGGAAACAACTTTGAGACCCGTTCGACCCACAAGGGCGATATCCACGTAGAAATCTGCTCGGTTTGCCACCCCTTCTTTACCGGCAAACAAAGGCTGGTGGACACGGCAGGCCGCGTAGAGCGGTTCCGCCGCAAATATGCCAAGGCAACAGAGACCGCACCGGCCAAGTAGCGGACCCGGCGCCGGGTCGTGGCACCCTCGGGCCTCCGCCATGGCGGAGGCCCACGTATGTTTGGAGAAACAGCAATTAGCTTTTAGCCTTTAGCTCTTAGCTTTTTGTGCAGAGACGATCTGACCGCGAGAGGAGCTAAAAGCTAATAGCTAAGAGCTAATGGCTATCTTTTATGCCGCGCAGAGGATTCACTGTGAAGAAGGCTTGGGACAATCCCAGGGAGCACGCGATGCCCGCGCTGGTGCGGGTACCCGCGGAGGTGCGCCTGGGGCCGGTAGCCGTGCGGCCGGCCACGGTTCTGGCCCCCATGGCCGGCGTCACCGACACCGTCTTCCGCCGTTTCATCCGGCATGCCAGCCTGTTTAGCAGGGAACAGGGACCAGGGAACAGGGATCACGAATCTCCGATGGAGGCGGTAGAGGCCGCGGTCTCGAACCAGCAGTCGGGATGCGGTCTGCTGATGACCGAGTTCACCTCCGCCGACGGGTTATCGCGGATGCGTGAGTCCAGGCGCCGCCGCTATCTGACGTTCTACGACGACGAGCATCCAATTGCGGCCCAGCTCTTCGGTTCAAACCCCGAGACCTTGGCCGAAGCTGCGCGCATCGTCGAAGACACCGGGTTCGATACCGTGGATCTGAACCTCGGCTGCCCTGCCAAGCGTGTGGTCGGCTGTAACGGCGGCTCCGGCCTCCTGCGCGACCTGCCCCGCATCGGCGAGATCTTTCAAACGGTTCGAAAGGCGGTCTCGATTCCCTTCACCGTCAAGTTCCGCCTGGGCTGGAACGACGCGCAGATCGTGTGCGTCGAGTTGGCTAAAATGGCGGAAACCGAGGGCCTGAATGCTGTGGCGCTCCACGCCCGTACCCGCGAACAGGCCTACACAGGCCAGGCGCGCTGGGAGTGGATCGCGGCCGTGAAGCAGGCGGTGAGCATTCCCGTCATCGGAAACGGGGACATTCGCACCCCCGAGGACGCGGCGGCCATGGTGGCCCAGACCGGCTGCGATGCGGTCATGATCGGGCGCGCGGCCCCAGCCAATCCATGGATCTTCAGGCAAATCGCTCAATACACCGCGACCGGGGCCTACGAGCAACCGACCGTGCAGGATCGTTACGGAATGATCCGCGCCTATTTCCAGATGCTGCTCGATGAACAGGAGGCCTGCAAGGACCTTCCTCGCGACGCGCGCATTGGAGAGACCGCGGGCAAGATGAAGCAGTTCGCCTCTTGGTTCACGCATGGCGTGCCCGGAGGAGCGAAGCTGCGGGCGTCGATTTACCACGCCAAGACCGGGGCGGGCGTGCTGGAACAGGTGGATACATTCTTCGCCGCGCAGTTGGCGGGCGGGGTCGAAACAGGTAACGCCGAGGAGAGCGTCGAGCCGCTCGACTTTTCAAATGCCGCCATGGCGTGCGATTGACTTTGTTTTGGGTCCATTCGCACCGCATTCGCACCCGGGGTCTTCCATTCGAGCTGAATTCGCAGTACGCTGATTGCAGTTCCCCGGAAAGGCTGCTCCTTGAACCTGATGCCTCCGCTGGGATTCGTCCTTTCCGCAGCGCTCCTGGGCTCCCTTGCCGTTCCCGCCGTGGCCGCTCACCCCAAAAGCTGCATCACTGCAGACGAAGCGACGAAAATGGTCAACAAGGACGTCTGCGTATCTGCCCACGTCTTTGATGTCGTCGAGCTTCCAGACGGCACCCGCTTTCTCGACGTCTGCACGCCAGCCACCCCCGATGAACATTGCCGCTTCACTTTCCTGAGCCTTTGGGAAGACCACGACGAAGTAGGCGAACTGCGCAAATACCGCGACATGGATGTGCAGGTGCGAGGGATCGTGCGCCCCATGCACGGGCGTGCCGGCATGGTCGTGAGCCATTCGCGGCAGTTCTCCGGCGGTCCGCCCAAATTCAAAGCCAACCCGAAGCTGGTCCATGGGTTCAGCGGAGAACAGGAGCGTCCTCCGATCGGCGATCCCAACCTCCGTTCGCACGGCGGCCGCCGCGCCTTCATGAACACCCGGGATCGCGAGCCGCTTCCAGCCAACTAACTTTTTACTGCCCCCTCAGCCTGAAGCTGTACTCCCCCGATCCCACATCGAAGGTGATACCGCTGTCCTCCGACGCTGCGCCGGAAACGCCGGCATCTCCCGGAACATACTTCCCGTTTTCCCACACCACGTGGCCGTTTTCTTCCACCGTGATCCGTGTCAATTCTTGCGGCCGAGGCACCATGACTCTTGCGTCTGCGCCTACCGGGACCGTGACTTTCAGCGTCATGCCACCTGCCTCATGTGCCCACGATGATCCCACCGTCCCGCGGATCGTCTTCACTGTGCCGCTCGCCCATTGCAGTCCGTGGGCTGCCTCCGGGTGAATGCGGATGTGCCGGTATCCCGCTCCCGCGGGAGCCTGGTTGATGCCGGCCAGCGCCTGGTAGAACCACGACCCAACGCTGCCGAACATGATGTGGTCGTGCGAATTCATGCTGGGCCCGGCCTTGTCGTTCCACAATTCCCACAACGTGGTCGCCCCGCGCGAAACCATGTAGCCCCAGCTGGGATAGGTCGTCTGCGCCGCGAGGTCGTAGGCCAGGTCGCCGTGGCCGGTCGAAGTCAGCGCCGGCATGAGAAACTTCACGCCGAGGAAGCCCGTGGTCACATGGGTATCGTGAAAATAAAGCACGTCGTCGGTGAGGTTCTTGGTCACTTCGTCGATGCGATCCTTCGGCGGCAGATTGAGGAATAACGCCATCGCGTTGGCCGCCTGCGTGCCGTTGGCATATTGGGCCGTGTCTGCATGGAAGTAAGTGCGGTTGAACGCCTCCGCAATCCCCTGCGCCAGTTTCGTGTACATCTGCGCATCGGCATCGTGGCCCAGCGTCTTCTCGAATCCGGCCATGATCTGAACGTCGTACAGGTACCAGAAATCAGAAATGTAGTCATGGGGTGTACGCGCCAGTTCCACCCAGTCGCCTTCGTGCCCCAGCACGGTCGCGAAGACATCGTCCTTCGCGTTGCGGCGAAGATACTCGATGTACTTCTTCAGTCCCGCCTCCTGCTGCTCCACAATGCGCCGGTCGCCGTACTGTTCCCACATGTACTTCACGAGCAGCGGATAGGCCGTCTGCCAGCCCAGGTCCGCTTCATAGCTGCCATACTTCAGCGGAACCGTGTCCGGCACGGCGCCGTCTTCGCGCTGCGCATCGGCGATATCGCGAATGAAGTTGGTGTAGAACGCCGCCATGTCGAAGTTCATCATGGCTTCTTCGGCGGTGGCCTGGGCATCGCCCATCCATCCCTGGCGCTCATCGCGCTGGTCGCAATCCGTAGGCACGCCCATCAGGTTGGTGACCTGCGACCATCGGATCACTTTCTGGATATCGTTCAGGATCTGCTTGGACGCCGTAAAACTTCCCACCGACTTGACCGCCGAGTGCACCACTTCGCCTCGAACCGAGTCCAGGCTTGGGGTTCCCGGAAAGCCCGTCACCTCCACGTAGCGAAAGCCGTGATACGTGAAGCGTGCTTCGTAGCTCTCCTCGCCGCCTCCGCGAAGCACGTAGATGTCCCGCGACTTCGCCGCCCGGATATTCTCCCGGTTGATCATCCCGTTCTCATAGAGTTCTTCGGCGTAGCGCAGCGTCACCCTCGCTCCTGCCCTGCCTTCGAGCTTGAGTCGCGCCCACCCGCTCATGTTCTGGCCCATATCGAAGATGTAGATCCCCGGCTGGGGACTGGTCATTTGTTTCGGGACCATCTCGTCGACCACCTGGATGGCCGGCATCATTTCCGAAGAACGCGGTCCGGCGGAGCCATCGACCACCCGGGCCGCTGCCCATCCGGCTTCGGAAAATCCCGGCTGATCCCATCCCGGCGTTTCCATGCGTGCGTCATACACCTCACCGCCGTACACGCTCGACTCCACCACTGGCCCCGCCGCCGTCTTCCAAGATCCGTCGGTAATCACGCTCAGTTGCTTGCCGCCTTCGAGTTCTGCATTCATCTGCACCAGCACAGCCGGCTCCTTGTAGTAGACTAGCGACCCGTCCACTTCCTGCGTAGCCCAGCCGCCGCCCAGCATCACAGCGATCGCATTAGGCCCCTCCTTGAGCACCGGTGTCAGGTCGTAGGTGGAATAGAGCACGCGCTTGGGATATGTAGTCCATGCCGGGTCCAGCACCTTGTGGCCGATCCGCCTTCCGTTGACGCGCAGTTCGTAATAGCCCAGCGCGGCGACATAGATGCGTGCATTCGCCACCTTGCCCTGCACGGTGAATTCCTTGCGGAATTCACCACCCTGGACGCCTCCTCCAATCCAGGAAGCCTTCCAGTCCGAGGATTTCAGCAGCGCCGTACCGAACCGCGCCGCCTGGCTGTAAGCGCTCGCGCGGCCCACATTGTCCCAGTAGCGCACTTTCCAGTAGTAGTTCCGCCCGCTCTCGAGTGGCTTGCCTGCATACACGACCTGCGTAAACTCGTCGCTCGCAACCTTGCCTGAATCCCATTGGTCGCCGCGATCCTGGTTAAGCAATTCGGCCCGGGTGGCGACAAGAACCTGGTAGGCGGTTTGCATTTCTGCGCGCTCGGTGTGCTGGAGAACCCACGCAAAACGCGGTTCGGTCGTGTCCACACCCAGCGGCTCGTCCATGTACTCGCACCGAAGCGTATGCGGCGCGCCCGGTCCCGCCGTGGATTGCGCGTAGAGTGGAACACATCCGCTTCCGAACACTGCCCAACCCGCCAGCCACGCAAAAACCTCGACCTGCTTGAACCAGTTACGTCCCTTCGCCATGCATGCGCTCCTGTGCACCGATCTTCCAGTTCGCGAACGTTGCCCATCGGCGACGCGGCCGTCACAACGACGGTCTCGGTCTGCCTTGGCCCCTGTCGCGCTTTTCTGGTGCACGCGGAAGTATAGTGCGCCCCCTTTGCCGCAGGCGATGTTTTTATTTCCTGTTTGAATTTATGTGGCTAATGGATAGGATCCAACTTTGGCCGACGACGATCGCGAATCGCCGATGCGGCGCCACTCCGCCATTGCGCCCCGAGCTGAATCTGCAAGCTTCCTGAACGCAAGCGATTGCATCATATTAGTCGCGGCAGCCGGGGCGACCATGCCAGCCGCGCTCGGGGTGACAGGCGCTCCTACCCACATCGCTTCTAGCCAAAAAATAGATCGTTCGGCGATTCCCTTTGCGAGCCTGCGGTTCGTACTTCTGCATCTGCATCTGCCCCATTCCCAGCTTTGCGGAGAATCCCATGTTGGCACTTCGTTTGCTTCCCCTCGCCGTGGTTCTGGGCTCATTCGTTCCCATCCAGGCGCAGTACAAGACCATTTACAACTTCGGCGCACCCGGCGATCCGTCATGCCCCGAATCCCCCGTCATCGCTCAAACGCCCGGCGGAAACCTCATCACCACTGTGGCCAGCGGCTGCAATAGCGGCCAGAATGGCGCTGCCTTCGAGATCGGTTTCCAGGGCGCAAATTTCACCATCCTTCAGGAGTTCGGCGCTGCCATGGCGGGCAGTGGCCTTACCCTCGGCACCGATCAGCGTTTTCACGGAACAACTTCACACGGCGGCTCGCGCGACCACGGGACCGTCTACCGTCTTTCCACCCAGCCCGATATCGTCTACCAGCACGATTTCCTGGGAGGCGCTGATGGAGCCTACCCCAGTGCTCCTCCCATCCAGAGTCAGGCAGGAGACTACTACGGAACCACCGCCGGCAGCGCTTCGCACTACGCCGGCACGGTCTACAAGATTGATAAAACCGGCAAGTACTCCGTGCTGCATCTCTTCACCACCACCGATGGAGCGTATCTGTTTGCTCCATTGGTTCAAGGCACGGACGGTTACTTCTACGGAACTACGGCCGCCGGCGGTCAATACGGGAAGGGAACCCTCTTTCGCATCAGCTCCACAGGAGACTTCAAAGTCCTCCATCAGTTCAGCGGCCCGGAAGGCGACACGCCGGAAGGCCCACTCATCCAGGCTAGCGATGGCAACTTCTACGGCGTCACGGTCTTCGGCGGAGCATTGAACGTAGGCGTTGTTTACAAGATGACCCCCGCCGGCACTACCAGCGTCTTCTACGACTTCTCCGTCACCGGCTCCCAGGGAAATGAGCCCATCGGAGGAATCATGCAGGCCACGGACGGAAACTTCTACGGAACGCTTTGGTCGGGCTCGGCCGGCGGCCGCGGATCCATCTATCGCATTACCACGGCCGGCGTCTTCACCGACCTCCATGACTTCTTTGGTTTCACCGGTGCTCTCCCCGAGAGCACGATCCTCCAGCACACCAGCGGAAAACTCTACGGCCTGACGTACAGCGGCGGTACCAATAACAACGGCGTGCTTTTCGAGTACGGCGCCGGAATGGGACCGTTCGTAAGGTATCTGAACGTATACGGGCAAGTCGGCGCGAAGGTCGACATTCTCGGGCAATACTTCGAACCCGGTGTAAGCACGGTCTACTTCAACGGAGTCCCCGCCGTGAACCCGGTGATCACGTCCACCTTTATCAAAGCCACTGTTCCAGAAGGAGCGACGACCGGGCCGATCACCGTTACCACGAGTCGCGGCGCCCTGACGAGCGACAAGACCTTCATTGTGCATTGACACGCCGAAGTCGCCGGAGGATCCTTCGATCCTCCGGCGATTTTTTTGCTCTTCGCCGAAGAACCTCTGCTAATGGGCTGATCCCGCAACTCCCTGGTCTCCGTCCAGCGGAGGCGCGAATCTCGCCCCCGCCAACAGAATCGCGCACGAGACCACCAGCGAGATCAGCGTCGCCCCCAGGCCGAAGCGAAGGCTCCCCGTCCGATCCGAAATCGCGCCGATGATCTGCGGCGAAAACGTGTCGCCAAAAAAGTGAATGCAGAACAGGTTGATCGAGACCGCGGTCGCGCGCACCGGCGCCGAAACCGAATTCACGATAGCCGCATTCAGCGGTCCCGTGTTCAGAAACAGGAAAAACTCCGCAGCGAACAAGGAAGGGATCGCCCATTTCGGCGGCCCGAAGAATACCAGAGCTCCAAAGGGCAGGGTCAGCGCCACGCTCCAGAACGAAAGCAGGTAGAGCGCGCGATGGTCGGTGCGCAGCCAGCGCTGCGCTATCCACCCGCCCACCAGCGTTCCCGCGATGCCGTCGACCACCGTAATCGCGCTCACTGTCTGGCTGGCCATGCCCACCGAGAGTCTGGCGAATCGATGCAGGAAGGTCGGAACCCAGGTGGAAATCCCTCCCATCGCAAACGTCAGCGCGGCCAGTCCGAAAGTACCGGCCAGAAACGCGGGATTGCGGAAAAGGCCGGCCACAGTCGCCCGCGTCGCGGTCTGTTCTACTTGATCGCTCGCCCCGCGCACCGGTTCGCGGCCCAGCCAGCCATACAACGCCGCGATGACGATCCCT
>DASXGD010000160.1:0-3223 GCA_036489245.1 Occallatibacter sp.
CCTCGTCCTGTCGCTGGTCTTCGCCATCGCATTCGTCCTGGCCGGATTTTTCACCCACGCGCTGCTCCAGCGTAATGCCAAGGCCGAGATTGAAGAGAATGCGCGCATCATGATCGAAAGCGCGAGCGCCGTGCGCACCTACACCAGCACGCAGATCAAACCTCTACTGAAGACGCAGATGACCTACACCTTCATGCCCCAGTCGGTGTCGGCCTATTCGGCGAATGAGTATTTCAAGCTTCTGCGCAAGAAATACCCGGAATACTCCTACAAGGAAGCGACGCTCAATCCCACCAATCCGAGCGATCGGGCCACGGACTGGGAGGCGGATATCGTTCGCCTCTTCCGCCAGGCCCCGGACAAGACCGAGGTGGTGGATGAACGGGACACGCCCGCCGGCCGGGCCCTCTATATCGCCAAGCCGCTCAAGATTGCAGACCCCGCGTGCCTTGATTGCCACGATACTCCGGACCGCGCGCCCCGCACCGTCATTGAACAGTATGGAAGCGCCAATGGCTTCGGCTGGAAGGTGAACGATATCGTGGCGGCGCAGATTATCACCGCGCCCATGCAGTTACCGATCCAGCGGGCGAATCACGCCTTTACGGCCTTCATGCTGTCGCTGGCAGCGGTTTTTGTCGTCCTCATTGCTTCCATCAACGCCCTGCTCATGCTCCTGGTCATCCGGCCCGTCAATCAGTTGTCGAATATTGCCGGCGAAGTAAGCCTCGGCAACCTCGACGTTCCAGACTTCGCGGCATCCGGGAAGGATGAAATCGCCACTCTCGCCGAGTCTTTCCGGCGCATGCGGAGGAGCCTTGTGGAAGCCATCAAGATGCTGGAGGGTTGATTCCAGGCAGACCGAGCCAAAAGAGCTTCCGATGGACTAGACTTGCTTCCATCTCGGGAGGCGTTTCATGCGGTATCAAAGGAGCTTTTCACTTTTCCTGTTGCTGGTGTGCTGCCTGGCGGCGGCCGGAAAGGACAAGAAGAAGGTCATTTTGCCGGTCGACGTCCTTGAGGCCAGGACCGTGCTGGTAGTTGTCGATCCTGACGCCGGCATGGCTGTCGAGGCTCCCATGGCCAACCGCACCGCCCAGGAAGATGTGGAGAAAGCGCTGATGAACTGGGGCCGTTTCACCATAGCGCCTGACGCCTCAACTGCCGATCTGATCATTTCGGTTCGCAAAGGGAGTGGAAAGATGGCTCAGCAGACGGTTGGCGGTGTCCCGATTAACAATCGCCCTGTTGTTCTTGAACCCACAGATTCGGGAATCGGCATGGGAGGCCATACGGGCAATCCCTCGCAGATCGGCGATCCAACCAATCCTCAACCCCGGATCCCCAGTCCGCAGGAAGAGGTCGGACAAGTCCAGGACACTTTTGTGGTGTACCGAGGCAAGCGGGACGATGCGCTCGACTCTCCCGCGGTTTGGCGTTACAGCGCGAAAGATGCGCTTCGATCTCCGGGTGTTCCTGCCGTGGAAGCGTTCCGAAAGCTGATTGCGGAAGCGGAGAAACAACAGGCCGCCACGCCCTGATCCCGCTACCGTCCCGACGAGCGAAGATACTACAGTACCCCGGTTTCCTTCAGGAAACGCTCGCGATCTATCGGATTGGCCACATGTTCCGCGAGAAGCGAATAAAAGTCCCGCAGGGTAGCAGCACGTTTGGCATCTTTCCGGGCCAGAACGGTGGCAATGGGCCCAAGGTGGGCGGCAAGCCTGCGACCCGCTTGTTCGATTGCCGCAGGCGAAATTTCGTTCGGCGATGAAGTATCGATCGGAGCTATGACTGTTGGCGCGGCCTGGGCTGGCGCTGACGGAGGAACCGGCGGACTCGCTTTGCTTCCGCCGAGTTCCGTTCTCCTGGCCAGAAAAGCCTTCCGATCCTCTTCCCGCTCCAGAACCGCCGCCAGTATCGAGTACAGCTCGAGAGCGCTGGTTGTTTTGCCGGCGGCGCGTTTCACAAGAACTTTGGCCAGCGGACCGATGAACACCGCAAGCTGCCGCTCGACGATTTGCAGGGCGGCCTCATTCACTTCATCGCTTCCCAATCCCGGTTGGGTGTGGGTGAGCCCGCCTTCAAAAGCGGCTGTCCGCATTCCCTTCGATGAAAGGGTCGCGTCCTGCAGCCCCGGCTTTGCGGCTATGGCATCGCCCGAATCCAGCGCGACTTGCGTGGGTCGCATGAACAGGGCGGGTATTGGCGGAGCCGGGTGTGGATCCTGTTTCGCTGCTGGTGTGGCGAAGTTTTCCTGTAACCCCATGGGCGGGGGCGCAGACGCCGGAGCCGGGACCTCGGGAACCGGCGGAGCCGCACCGCGAACAAAAAGCCGGGTCGCAGAAACGTCCTCTGCATCGGGGGTCGCCGGCATCCAGGAGGATGACTGTTCCGCGTGCTTCCCGCGCTTCCACGCTTCGATTTTCGATCGGACGGGGCCGAGCAACGCGGAATCCGGATCTATGCGCACTGCTTCCGCTACCAGCATTTCCGATGATTCGAAATCCGATTTCAGGGCCGCGTCCGCAGCCGACACGAGCCCGCCGATCACCTGATCGCGAATCACCCGGTCAGACCTTGCCGCGGCGTTTGCCTCCTGGAACGATTCCAGGGCTTTCTTCCATTTCCCCTTGTCGGCCGACTTGGCCGCCCCGGCCAGAAGCTTTTCGGCTTGCGCGCGGTTGGCGATTCCTTCCCGCACCCTTTTCTCGATTTCGGCGAATTCGCGGTCGCCCGGGAAGTCCCGCTTCGCCTGGGCCAGTAAATCTTCCGCGCGTTTATAGTCCCCGGACGTTATCGCCGCGCGGAGAAGATCGACGCGCTGGGCCCTCGCCTCCCGCTGCACCGCTTGCTGCTCGATGCGTTCCTGCAGATGCCGCTCGAAATCCCGCAATCGCCGGTCGTCGGGATACCACCCCAGGGCTTGCTCAAGCTCACGCAGGGCTGCTTCCAGATCGCCGCTCGCCTGCCTTTTTCTGGCCGCGTCCATGGCTCCGGCAACCGCCTCTTCGCGCCTGCGTTCCTGAATCGAAGCGTGCAAGTCCTGAGAACACACCGCGCCGGGCTGAATCTCCGCCAGCATGCGCACGATGGCTTCCGAAACCCGCCAGTTTTTTTCGACCGTCGCCCGGGATGCCTGGGCCAGTTCGCTGATGGCCTGGTCGCGAATGAGCGAATCCTCACTCGCGAGTTGACAGGCGCGCATCATCATCTGCGCGCC
>DASXGD010000204.1:0-10482 GCA_036489245.1 Occallatibacter sp.
TGATCTGCGACTTTTCGAAGCTCAATCACCCGGCCCACCAATGCCTCCGGCCTACGCTTCGCCACAGACCTCGCGATCTGCGACGCAAGACTAGAGGTCAGGATGGAGTCGCTTTCTCCTTTCCCGTAGGGCTCTTTAATCCCCTACAACATGCCGGTTTACCCCGGCGCACGTCGTATAGTCGCCGACGCGTACTTGTGCCATGGTTTTCATCATTGAGCTGCATTGATGCGCGAAAGCGTTCGCCGCCAAATGGAGAATTTCTTATTGCTTCAACATCGGGTGATTCGACTCAATCCAGCGCTCGACCATTTCGAGAAAGGATTTGGCGTGCAGCACGAGTTCCTCTGCTTCCGTGGTAGTGGCGATTGCCGCCCCGGTGTAGTCGATCTCATTCCGCTTCCGTCGGCAGGCGTCGAAGTAGTCGGCCAAAGCTTCTGCTGGCTTTCCTACGGCGAGCTTGGCTCCTTCGAAGGTTAATCGATGATGTCCTGGAACGCTGGCGATCCGGTATCCGGCGCACGCGATGGCCATCTTTCCAGTTTGCAGCGCGGCGTTATAAGCGGTGGCAAAGCGCCGATCTTCAGAGAGACCTGGGAGAGCGGCGTCTGCGAGGTCACGTGCCACGAGCCGACGAATTTCAGTCAATTCCTGGATCGAGGTTCTGTGTCGATGGACCTTATTCTCTTGAAGCAGTCTCTTTCAGCTCATCCAATGCACCCTTCAGGGGAATGGTCTTGCCCTTCAACACGGCTTTAAGGAAGTGGTCTCCTGCAGCCAGTTTGCGCTGAAACTCTTCGGATGAGAAAAGCGTAACGTTGACCTCGCGCCGGAAGCGAGACTCAAGCTTCCGCAAAGCGGGAAGTAGATCGATCTGCTTGAGCGAGCCCACGATCATCAGGTCCACATCGCTGCCGGACTTCTCTTCACCTCGCGCGACAGAACCGTAGACGAGCGCCAATTCGATTCGGTCGTCAAATCGCTTGAGTTCGGCTTTCAGTGTCGGCACCATTCCGGCGGTCTTTTCGATCAGCCCTTTCATCTCTGGGAATACAGGCGATTCAGTGTTCGCTTTGTAATAGATTCGCCGGCCATCCTGCCGCCGCAGGAGGATCCGGGACCCAACCAACGCCTCCAATTCTCGTTGAAGGCTGGATGGCGTCACTCCCAGTTGTCGGGCCAACTCAGTCATGAACCACCAACGCTCCGGCTGAAGCAGGGTGGCGGAGAGCACCCCCGCGCGGATGGCTGGGAAGAGTGCATCGAGAGTGGCGTCGATACGCATGATGCGTAATTATATACGCGTTCTGCGTATAAATGGGATTGCTGAGTCTTTGCACGTAGCGAGCTCCAAATCGGGATTAGGTTTACGAACCGGCCGCAGTTCGGACGAAATCGACGAGTAGAGGTTGCGGACAGTTGGGGAGCATTTAACTTGTTCGTTAATGTTGCTACGATTCGTACCGATGCGTTCTGGTTCTCAGCAGTGCGTTAATGTTGTCCAACGACCCCGTACATTCGCGGCGATAACACGGGTTCAAATCCCGTCGGGGACGCCAATATAATCAAATACTTAGCCTATAATTGCTTATGCCGTCCACTTTCTGGTGACTCTGCGGTGACTAACCGAGGGCGGTTTTGGCCCGGTTTCCGGGTCAGACAGCGAATCCGCTTCGAGGGTCCGGTTGGCAGGTTGTTCCGTCCAGATCCCGCCCATAACGCGATCGAGCTTCCCGGCCGTGGCTGCCTGGTATTCGGGCGACAGGTGTGCATACCGTTGCGTCATCCGGGGTGTCTTGTGACCGAGAATTTGTCCCACGGCATAGAGGTCGGCCCCTTCCATCACGAGGTAGCTTGCGGCCGTATGGCGCAGGGTGTGAAAGCTGGCGTCCGGGATCGAGAGCCGATGGAACACGCGCCGGCAATAAACCGATAGTTTCAGAGGGTCGACGCCTTCGAAGACTCGGTCCGCGGGGTTTCCCGCGGGCAGGCTGGAAAGCACCAGCTTCGCCGGCTCATTGAGCCTCAGAATGCGAGTCGTTCCGTTCTTTGTCACCCGGAGGCACAGGAGCCCTTTGTCCAAGTCGACGTCCATCCAACGAAGATTCAAGAGTTCTCCGCGCCGGCATCCGGTAGTTGCTGCAAGGGCCATCGGCGCCCGCATCCAAGCTCGGCTAACTGGAGCGCGGCTTTCAGTTCACTGGGGGTGAGATACTTGGTCCGCCCTTCTGCCTGTTTCGGTGGCTTTACCCCATGAGCGGCATTCCGGTTGAGCAACTCCCATTCGTCTACTGCGAGCCGCAGAATCTTCGAAAGCGTAAAGAGCTCCTTCGCGACGGTTCCCGGTTTTACCTCATTCGCGCGCGTATCGACGAACTCATTCACCGTCGCCCTTTTGATGGCCTTCGCTTGTGCGGGTAGATGGCTTTTGAGCGTATCCAGAATGCCGTCAAGACGCGCGTAAGTCGTGGGTGAAACCCGCGACTTCTGGTACTTCTTGAACCTCTCGAAGAGTTCCTTAGTGGAGATGTCGCTGTCTTCGCGGACTCCGGTTCGCTTTTCGGTTTCGGCAGCGCTCACTCTCTGACGTAGTGCTGTCTCGGCCTGGGTGGGCGTGTGAGCATCTTTCACCTTTTCCCGCTTGCGCTTCCCATTCGCGTCGACATAGGAAATCCAGAACCCCGGTCGATCCTTCCGCTGATAGATTCCATTGCGCTGTCGCCTACCCCTTGGCATAACGTGCTCCTTTCGGCTCTGAAAGTTCCCCCTGCTGAATTGCCTTCGTTAGAAACCTCTTGCTGATGCCCGTCGCCTCTTCGACATAAGACTTCCAATCCATATCGCGAAACCGTGCCGGGCGACGCAGGTAATTGCGGATGGCCTGTTTTACCTGCTTGATTTTCTGATCGTGGTCGCTCTGGCGCTTCCGCGCTTGCCGCGCGGTTGCTGCGCACCTGTGATCATGAAATTCTTGCTTCGGATCTCGCTTGTCGAACCATCGGCCGCATTCTTTCCGTTTCCTGATTCCCGGACATGGCCCGCCAAGCCGGCCTTGCTGCGAGTTGAGCAGAAACCGCGTGAACTGGAATGCTGCCTCATCGGGGGGATGCGGGTAATAGTCAACGATGGCAAGTGATCCATCGGGCTTAAAGTAAGCCTGGATCCCCTTGGCGAATCGCTCGAGATCCGCTCGGTCCTCGGTCGATAAGTTCATCTTGTCGATCGACTGCCGACCCTTGTTGGCCTTCATCATCTCTTTCCAGGCGTGTATCAGGCGCCGCAGTTTCACCGTGTCATCGTACCCGTAGCTCTTTCCTTTCCAGTCGTGAGCGGGTCCACGCAAGTCGTTCAACATAGCGACCAAAGCCTTGAGGTTTTCCTCTTCTTCTCTCCGGGTTAGAACGACTTTCGGCATCGGTCAGCCTCTCCGTTATCCTGTCACGCAAGATTAAGTTTTTAGCGTTTTGCTCTGTTTGCAACATTATGTGACGCGTGCTTTCATTTTGCAAGTGCAAATCACTCCGAAGGAAGCATATGCATGAGGCAACAAATGCAAAAGCCCGGAGCGATGGCACGGGCGAGAGGCCGGGCCATCAAGATGCCAGTCGAGCCGGAGTATTTGAGCGTAAACGAGTGTGAAATCGTGTCGGGCTTGAGCCGCTGGACGTGGCGCAGGTATGCCTATGCGGGAACCGTCGCCTCTGTGAAGGTTGGCCCACGGCTGCTTATCCCCCGCAGTGAGATGGATCGCATCATGCGCGCGGGCCTGCGGCCGGCATTGAACGAATCCGCCGCCCGGGTGGCAGCCCAGTGAACGCCGTAGCCAAGCGCGACCCAAAGCAGGGGCCGCAGCTCGCGCCGAAGCACGAGCCCGAGATCGGTTCCGGCGTTGGAGCCAAGCCGATGATTACTATCCGCGCTGCTTCCACCACAGCCGGAAGCGGCCGGAGTCGGAAACCGTTTAGGCTGTGCGGCTTGAATACCTGCACTTTTCTGTTGCGCACGCGGGAGGGCGCGCTGCGCGGCGCGCGCAACCGATGACGGCCGATGCCGTGGCCCATCTCCTCCATGCCCGGCGCACGGGCACGGGCCGATATCTGGCGCGCTGCCCGGCTCATCCGGATCGATCGCCGTCGTTGTCTATACGAGCAGGACGGGACGGCCGGGTCCTGCTCCATTGTCATGCTGGTTGTGCTGTCGCCGCCGTTTTAGAGGCGGCGCGGCTGCGGATGGCCGACCTGTTCTCCGGACCACCACCAACCACACAACAGGCCCGGAAAGCGGCGCAGGAGCACGCCAGGCGCGACGCTGAGGCCCGTCTCAGGCACGCGGTCTACGCCCACTCTTGCGAGCGCCTGCAACGCCTGCAGCGTGTCTCTGGTTCGTTGTTTGCAAAAGCCGCGCTCTTGTCTGGCTCCGATGGCGACGCTGTAGCGGCACTGCACACGAGACTCTCCGCCGTATGCGAGTCGCTGAAGCCGCATCGGAGGCTGAGCGATGAGCACGCCCCTCGAAGGAGTTTTCCCGCCGGTGCCCGATCCGCTCGAGGGCATTTCTACGCTGGCCGAAATGGAAGAGCTGGTGCGCGATGCCGACCGTATCGAAGCCGGGAAGGACATTGCGGCTAACCCAGAATCGAAAGCATGGCCAGTGCTTCCTAGCGCGGCACTCTACGGTCTAGCTGGTGATGTAGTGCGAACGATCGAGCCACACTCGGAGGCCGATCCCGCCGCAATCTTGATTCAGACCCTCGCCGCCGTGGGGAACATGATAGGACCTGATCCCCATTGTGTAGTCGAGTCTACCCGCCATGCGCTCATCACTACAGAAAGGCGATGCGGACGACCATCCGCGAACGGGAATTGGATGAAGCGTCGGGGACTGCGGAGGCCGCGCCGGCCGCCGGCCGGAGTGACGAACTGGATGCGCTGCTCGCGCCGCTCTCGTCAGGCGAGCGCGAAGTCGTGGAGATGTTGAAGGTGGAGGGGCTGTCGCTGGAGGAGGTCGCGCGAGCCACCTCATCCACCGTGGGATCGGTCAAGCAAAAGGCTCACCGGGCCTACAAAAAATTGAGAGAGGCATTCGGATTCAGCAAGAAGGGGGAGGCGACCCGTTGAAAGACCGCGATATCGATGAGTTGCTGAACCGCACTAAGGTCCCGCAGGGGCCCGGAGCGGAGACGATGGGGCGGATTGCCGAGGCCATCGCGGGATCGATGCGGCCGGTGCGCCCACTGCCTCCGCCCTGGATGCTCACCGGTGGGGTCGCGCTGATCTGCGCGGTGGTGGCGGTGGCGGGAGCGGCCGGGTTGGGATTCGCCGGGATCGCGAAGATGAACGCCCTGGAGCGCGGCGCGGTGTTTTCGGCGCTCGCCATGCTGGTGCTCGCCGCGGCGAGTGAATCAGTGAGCTCGATGATCCCGGCAAGCCGGCGGCGGTTTTCTTCGGGCGCTCTGCTAACGGTCGCGGGTCTGTTCCTGGCCGCGGTACTGGCGGCGTGCTTCCGCGACTATCAGACGACCAACTTTCTGCATGCGGGGCCTGTGTGCCTGGCGATCGGCGTGCTGCATGCCATGGCTGCCGGGGTGCTGAGTTGGCTGGTGCTCAGGCGGGGCTTCGCGGTGGATGCGGTTTCGGCGGGACTGGCCGCGGGCACCCTGGCAGGGCTGGCCGGTGCATCAATGCTGGAGCTGCACTGCTCGAACTTCCAGGCGGCCCACGTGCTGGTGTGGCATCTCGGCGTGCTGCTAGTGAGCGGAGGATTGGGGGCGCTGGTCGGGTGGAGGTCATCTGCGACTTCAGCGAATCGAGAGACCGAACCAGGCAGAGACAGCATCAGGCATAGTGGACAATGAACGCGACTCCGGGACACAGGAGAATGGCGGACGACCGGCAGCCTGCACACTGCCCGGGAAAATGGCGCCGCGATTGTGCTGGCTGACGGTGAGGCGCTTCTCGCCTGCGGCTATTTTCTAAATGGCTCTGAGACGATTCTGACCACGGCCGAACTTTATAACCCATCTTCAGGAGCTTGGAGCGTCACCGGCAGCATGACAAGGGGCGTCTTTACCCCCGGCTTCTGCGCTGATTGGTAATAGTGATGTGCTGATTGCCAATGCCACTCAATTCTACAATCCGGCCAGCGCATCCTGGGTCGGTACGGGCCCTTTGCCGAAGATGGCTGAGAACCCAATGCGGGCGACACTGCTTCCGAATGGCAACGTTCTGGCCAGCGGGACGGTTTCCAGTTACAGCGGCTGCGGTCACCTGCCCACCGAAACCTGTTTCCTCTACACAACTGCTACCAACTCGTGGTCTGTGACTGGCACCATGCATACGCCTCGCATCGACCATACTTCAACGCTTCTCCTTAACGGCAAGGTGCTGGTTGCCGGCGGTTTGGAGCGCGGCTTCGGAGGCATCACGATCCTCAGCAGCGCTGAGCCCTACACACCGTAGAGTGCGGCGGCTGAGCAAACTCTTCTGCCTGATCACCTGACGTTCTGTCAATGCCAAATGAACTGTGGCATTGAATCTCGCCTCTGGTACGCGGGGAGCATTCGGCGTCACTTGCGAAGCGAGACCCGGAACGGGCTTCGCTACCTCCCGGATTGCAGAAAAACACCCCTGGCCCGCGCACAATTGAATTTGGCAGGTGCGGGAAGAAAGCGTGGGGCCGCGTTCTCCTGTTTCCCATTCGACCCGCAGGCACTGTAATGGACCCTCTAGAGCCGCAAAAAGGCGGTTAAATGACCTTTCCAAATACGCTTTATGAGGCGCAACTCGTGTTATTTCATAAGGATAGGCGGCCAATCAAGGACAAAAATTACGCACTCCCCCCGGGCGATTTTGGACTGTGAAAATGTGATGCGGACGATAAACAGAACAAGATCAGTGGTTTCCGAGAACCAAATCCACAGAAACACAGAAACCGTGAAACTGCGGACCACCCTTCCGTCCAGCACTGAGCTGGCCGTTTTGCTGGGTCGCCATTCTCCACGGATCACGCTCCGCGACACCCGATTACCTGGGTCTGTTTCTGCTGATGGTGAAGAGCCTCGAACTCAGAAGCTCAGGCGGGCGCTCAGTTGGATTTCACGTCCGTTGGTGGAGACTTCCGTGATGCTGCCGAAGCTGGCGGTATTGACGAAGCGGTTGGGAGTGCCGTAGTTGGTGTGGTTGAGAGCGTTGAAGAACTCGGCACGAGCTTCAAAGCGCGCCTTTTCCAGGATGGCGAACTCCCGCACCACGCCAAGGTCCATCGTCTGCAGGCCGGGGCCGTAGACGGTGTTACGGCCGACGTTGCCGTAGGTGTAAGCGGGAGGGGTGGCGAAGGCCGCCGGGTTGAACCAGGTATTGGAATTCCGCGTGCCGGGTCCGAAAACGGGCTGGCCTGTGAGATTGGCTCGGATGGGATTTTCGCCGACCACGGTTCCGGCGTTGGCGGTGTCGCCGAAGACGGAGATCGTGAGGGGGAACCCGGTTTGCACCTGGTACACGATGGAGCCGCGCCAGTCGCGGGTAAGGGCTCGCGTGAAGGAGTTTGCGCCGATCGCCCGGGAGTTATAGACCCCGCTGAGCGCAAAGCGATGGCGGATATCGCAGCCCAGGCCTTTCTCGGCGTTCAGGTCGTCATTATTCTGCGGCGTCGCGGCCTCAAACATGGGAGAGCGGAAGTCGGGCGCGTTCTCGAGAGACTTGGCGTACGTGTAGTTGGCGAGGAAGCTGAGGCCGTTCGAGTAGCGGCGGCGAACATTGACGTAGCCTGCGTCATACCAGCTCTGCGCAGTGTTCTCAAGCAGGTTGATGGTGCTGACCGGGGTAAGCTGGTCCTGCTCGAAGGTGGGGCCGAGGGCGACGTTGGGCGGGAGAACCGTGTTGGGAACAAAGCTGATCTTGGGATGTGGGCGGCGCGGCTGAATCAGGCCGGGGCCGGGCTGGGCGTTGTTGATCAGGTGCGAACGCTGCAGGTGAAATCCGCCCGCGCCGAGGTAGCCCAGTTCAATTGTCGTTTCAGAGCCAATCTGCTTTTCGAGGGAGGCGCTCCACTGCTGGATATATTGCGCAGTCGCATGGAGCTCGAGGCCGGTGAAGCTGACCACTGACGTGCCCAGGACGGGCGCCGGAAAATTCAGCGTGGTGATGCTGGGAAGGAACGGATCGCTCTGCGACGTCAGTGGGAAAACATAGGGCACGTTGTGGCGCTGGTTGCACCAGGTGTTCATGTCCACGGGAGTGTAGAAGATGCCGTAAGCAGCGTGAGCCACAAGGCCAAGGCGGGGGAAGCTTTGCGCCAGGCCGAGACGCGGCGCGAAATTGGCCCGGTTGGGGAACATCAGGCCTTTGGGGTAGCCGTTCTGACCCCCGATAAAGATGCTCGGCGCGCCGGAGCTCAGGTCAAGATTGCTGTTGGTGTAGCGAATGTCGATCAGTGGGCTCATGTACTCGTAGCGCAGCCCATAGGTGAGGGTGGTGCTGGAAGTGAGGCGCCACGCATCCTGCCCATAGGCGTCGGCGTACCACTGGCGGAGGTCCATCTGGGGCACGCCAGCCTGCCCCTGCCGGGCGGCAGGCAGGCCGAGCAGGAAGCTGGCCAGAGCCGATCCTGATGCGCCGTCGTTGAGGGCGTACTGAGTGGTGAAGCCGTTGGTGAACTGGTAATAGCCCCGGTTCTGGAAGAAGCCCCACATGGGCCAGATAAAGCGCTGGTAGGCGCCGCCGAACTTGGCGCTGTGGCGGCCGACCTGCCAGATGAGCGTGTCGCGGCCTTCAACCACAGTGTCCCACGCGTGCATGGGGGTAGCGAGATAGTTGTCGCCGAGGGGTGAGTAGCCCTGCACATTGAAGTAGGGTGCGCCCCATGCGGCGGGCCCGCCAAAGCCCGTGCCGGTGATGCCCAACTGGCTCACGATGTCGTTCTTGTTTGCGCTCTCGGTGGAGTGCATCATACTCAGCCGCGAAATTGCTCCTGAAGCCTCGTTCAAGAGCCGGGAGTTGAAGACGTGATTCCAGGCGAGGATGCCCTGCTGGGAGAGGTCATCGTGATAGAAGCCGAATCCTGGCAGGCCTTCGGGCATGAAGCCAAATTCGCCCGCACCCGAATAGCGGAAGAATGCCGTGTCGCCACTGGAGAAGCTGTGGTCGATACGGATGGTGCCCTGGTCGTTATTCATGCGCTGCTTGCGCATATCCAGGTAGTTGTTGGCGTCGTTGCCGGCGCCGATCACTGTGGGCTGGCCCATCATGGTCATGCTGCCCATGTCCATGGTGTTCGGCTGGGGCGTGTATTGGTTCAGCATGATGGTCGCGGCCTGGGTGAGCCGTTCCGGTGGGATGACGTTGAGAACCCCGTTGTACTTGAACTGCTGCCGGATGTATTGGGGATTGGCTTTGTTGGCGGGCTGGCTGGGATTGTAGCCAGGGTTGGGCACGGTGGTGGTCGGATCATAGATGTCCACCCCGCTCTGGCTGAAGTCGCCCGACGCTTCGGCCGCGGTAGGCACAGTATCGACCATGGCCATGGTTTCGACGTTGCGGAATCCTTCGTAGTTGACGAAGAAGAATGTCCTGCCGATGTGGGGGATGGGGCCTCCGATTGAGGCGCCAAAGTTGTTCTGCACCAGAAAATTCGAGCCGCCCATCTGGTTGAAGGAATGGGCGTCCATGGCGCCGTTGCGCAGGAACTCGTAGGCGGTGCCGTGGAAGGCGCCGGTTCCCGAGCGGGTCACGATGTTGATCTGACCGCCGCCGGCGCCGCCCATTTCCGCGGAATAGCTGCCCGTCTGCACCTGGAATTCCAGCACCGCATCAGGCGAGGCGCTCAGGTTCTGGGCGCTGAAAGTTGGGTCGGTGTTGGTGGCGCCGTCGAGAAGAAAATAGTTCGCGTTGGGACGGCTGCCCCCGATCGACACCGCGGAGCGCTGCCCGGGGCGCCAGTAGAGTGGGTTCATGTCGCCGGTCGCCGCGCCGTGACTGACGTGGGCGCCGGGCACAGTGAGGACGAGATCGATGAGCATGCGGCCGTTGAGGGGGAGCGACTCGACGGAGCGCTGGTCGACGACTGCGCCCACGCTGGCGTCCTGGGTCTTGAGGAGTTCGCCCGCGGCCCGCACCGTCACCGCCTGGGTGTCGCTCGCGAGGTGCAACTCGACGTCAAGCGTCGCCTCCTGGCCGACTTCGAGAACGAGGGTCTGGGTTGCCTGCATAAATCCGGCATCATCCACTTTGACGGTGTACGAGCCCGGCTGCAGGCCCGCAACTTCAAACAGTCCGGTGGCGTTGGCTGTCACTTCCCGCTTGGCGCCTGTGCCGTCCGCGGTGAGGTGGACATGGGCTCCGGCGACAGGGCGGCGTTGCGGATCGAGGATGGATCCACGCACCGTCGCATAGTTGCTTTGAGCGTGCGCCGAGACCAGGGTGAGTGCAAGCGCAGCGAGGGCGTAGACGAATTTGCGAAACATGGCTCTCCTTAATGACAAGACAC